>NZ_JAPVZL010000029.1:0-618 GCF_041432365.1 Streptococcus sp. 20925_1_69 | reverse complement strand
AGCTGTATATTATGATTCTCCAAAATGGCATAAGGAAGTTTCTATGAGAGCAGCAGAAGGAGCAAGAAATCATGGACTTTTAAATATTTCCCCCCAAGATTTCTTTGATACGGAGCTAATGTTTCCTGTTAATCACCCTGAACAAGCCGCCATTGGTTTCTTCTTCCAAGAGTTGGATCAGCTCATTACCCTTCAACAGCGTGAGCTAGAGTTGATGAAAGAAGGAAAAAAGACTCTGCTTTCAAAAATGTTTCCAAAGGATGGAGAAAATTTCCCGGAAATCCGTTTTCTTGGTTTTACTGACGCTTGGGAACAGCGGAAGTTGGGGGAGGTTGCAGAACGGGTTACAAGAAAGAATAAAAATTTGGAATCTGAATTACCTTTGACTATTTCCGCTCAACATGGACTAATTAACCAAGAAACTTTCTTTAATAAGAAGGTTGCTAGTAAGGATGTTAGCGGATATTATCTATTGAAAAAAGGAGAATTTGCGTATAATAAATCTTATTCGTCGGATTATCCATGGGGGGCAGTTAAAAGATTGGACAATTATGAAATGGGAGTTTTATCAACATTATATATTGTTTTTAGACCCAATTCTATAGATTCAGATTTTTT
>NZ_JAPVZL010000028.1:0-919 GCF_041432365.1 Streptococcus sp. 20925_1_69 | reverse complement strand
TCAATTATACCATTTTTAATATATTTAAACAAGAGAAAACCGATTTATTACATAAAATAGGGATAAAATTTTTAATTATCCATAAAAATGTTATTATGTTATATATTTAAGTGAAACTAACTGTCTAGATTTAAAATCAAATTAATTTCTAGAAATGTTTTAACAACCAGAGTGTACTATTCTAGTTTCAATTTATTGTGGTCCAGATATTAGCATCTACTTTTCAAAAATACAACAACGGCCTTGCACCTCTTAAAACGAGGAACAAGGCCGTTGTTATTTTTTTATTCATTGTCCACTTAACAATGAACAATACATATTTTGACTACATTTTTAGTCTTCTTTTTTCTTTGCAAGAGCAAGTCCGAGACCACCTAGCATACCAAGAAGTCCGAGAGATGCAAGAGTAGCATTTGATTCTGTTCCTGTATTTGGCAATACATTTTGAGAACCATTTGACTTAGCTCCATTATCAACAGTAGTCTTAGTATCTACCTGATCTGCATTCGGAGTAACTGCATCTGGAACTGGAGTTGTTGGTGCTGGTGCATCTTGACCAGAACCTCCATTAGTATCAGGTGTAACTGGAGTTACTGGAATTGTATTTGGATTTGTACTTCCACTTACTTTTCTGAAAATGTGGGTAATTACTGGTTCATTTTCATCAATCATTGTTCTTACAAATTCATATCCTGGAATTGAACCATGAGCAGTTGCATCTGCTTCGCCTGTCTTAACGGATGGTTTCAATACATTTCCATCTTCATCAATCCATCTAACTTCAATAGTTAACTCTCGCGAAGGGATTGGATCAGGTAGTTCACCGTTCACTCCACCATTGAATTCTGGTAATTCAACTGTTGGCGGTGCTATGAGTGTCATTTCTTCTCCGACTATATCGTGAGAAATTCCTATTTCT
>NZ_JAPVZL010000027.1:0-1157 GCF_041432365.1 Streptococcus sp. 20925_1_69 | reverse complement strand
ACTGTAACATCACCTGTATCTGGATTTTGTTCCAAGTCTACTGTCGGTGTCTTACGTGCTGGAGTAGTTGCTGGCACTGGTTGTGATGGTCTCTTATTCGGTTCTGTTACTGTACCTTCTCCTTCGATTTTTCCTTTTGGAAGACTATCATTCGGTACTATTCCTGAACCGTCTTCTCCGATGATAACCTCGATTGGAGTATCATTATCACCCGGAATAACTACCTTCGTTCCTGGTGGATATGTTCCTACCACTCCAGGTTTCTTCGGTGTGACAATCGCATCTCCATTTGGTTGCTGAGTAATACCAATTGAGACTGGTCGCTCCGTTTGTGGTTCATTTGGATCTAATTTTTTAGGTGTCTTCACTTGAACTTCTTCAGGTGTTTTCCCTTTTTCAATAATCTTACCTGTTCCCGGAATATCTCCTTCTGGCAGATCACTGTTTGGTACTGTTCCTTTTCCATCTTCACCGATTGTGACTGTGATTGGTTTTCCGTCTTTACCTGGAATTTCTACTACTGTTCCTGGTGGGTAGGTTGAGCCATCTGGTTTCTTCGGTGTGACTGTAACATCGCCAGTGTCTGGATCTTGTTCAATTTTGATTGTCGGGATCTTACGAGCTGGTGTTGTTACTGGCACTGGTTGTGATGGTTCTTTATTCGGTTCTGTTACTGTACCTTTTCCTGGTAAATCACCTTTAGGTAACTTGTCATTTGGAACTATTCCTGAACCATCTTCACCGATTGTAACGACAATTGGATTACCATCCTTACCTGGAATTTCTACTACTGTTCCTGGTGGGTAGGTTGAGCCATCTGGTTTCTTCGGTGTTATTACTGCATCACCATTTGGTTTGCGTGTGATATCGATTGTAGGAGTTTGAGTTGTTGGCGTCTTAGGATCTGTTCCATTTTTCTCTTCATCCTTGTCTGGAATTCCATCGTTATCATCATCTGGATCAGTAACATCTGGAATACCGTCGCCATCTGTATCACGTTGAATTGTAACTGGAACATCCACTACAACTTCTTCATCACCATTCTTAACTTTAACTGGGATTGTAACTTTACGTTCTTCTTCTTTTGGTCCCCAATCTGTTACGCTTGGTGTTCCAGTTAAGTTACCATCGCCATCTACTGTTAAACCGTTAACTGG
>NZ_JAPVZL010000026.1:0-1864 GCF_041432365.1 Streptococcus sp. 20925_1_69 | reverse complement strand
CAATTATACCACTTTTAACATATTCAATCAAACAAAATAATGTAAATATGCCTAATTTCAAGAATTTTCAGTAAGTTTCAAGAAAGCGCAATCAAGTTATTTATAATAATTAAAAATAAATATACATAACAATAGATATCCGACCCTTAATTTTCCGATCTTATTCAGATATCTTCTATAAATATAATTTTATACTATTTTAAAATCAAATTCATAAACTTTCTTCTTATAAACAAATAGATGATAGTTTTAATTAAAAATCCTATCATTGATTCCCTGCACCTATAATTTCAAAGCATACACTTATACAACGATATTTCTTGAATAGGCTATCACCAAAAGCTACACTTTGACTTCAAATAAGTATAGTGGATTGAAGTTAGAATAGTCCAACACGACTCCTAATTCATTTTTAGAAATTGACCAATCGATTTGCGTACATTTTATTTCAATCCACTATATCTTATTACGAATACTATCTATTTTTCCGAGAATACAAGAACAGCCTTGCACCTCTTGAAATGAGGAACAAGGCTGTTTTTTAATCTTTTGTGTTCATATTTTGACTAAATTTTTAGTCTTCTTTTTTCTTTCCAAGAGCAAGTCCGAGACTGCCTAGCATACCAAGAAGTCCTAGAGATGCAAGAGTCGCATTTGATTCAGTTCCTGTATTTGGCAATACATTTTGAGAATCATTTGATTTAACTCCATTATCAAAAGCATCTGTAGTATCTTCATGATTTACATTCGGAATAACTGAATCTGGAATTGAAGTTGTTGGTGCAGGTGTATCGTAACCAGAATTTCCATTAGCATCAGGCATTACTGGCACAACTGGAATTGGAGTTGGAGTTGTTAGCTCAGGTGTATCGTGACCAGAATTTACATTAGTATCAGGTGTTACTGGAATTGTATTTGTGTTTGAACTTACTTTTCTGAAAATGTGGATCATTACTGGTTCATTTTCAGCTATCACAGTTCGTACAAATTCATATCCTGGAATTGATCCATGTTCAGCATCCTTTTCATTGCCTGTCTTAACGGATGATTTCAATACATTTCCATCTTCATCAATCCAACGAACCTCAATCATTAGCTCTGGCAATTCAATTGAAGCCGGTAATACACCATTTTCAAAAATTGTTACCTTAGCTGGATTTTCCACTGGAACTTCCACAGCTGGTTTACCTGGTTCAGTAATCTTACCTGTACCCGGAACTTTACCTTCTGGTAATTCACTGTTTGGTACTTTACCTTTACCGTCTTCACCGATTGTGACTGTGATTGGCTTGTTACCTTTACCTGGGATTTCTACCGTAGTTCCTGGTGGGTATGTTGAACCATCTGGTTTCTTCGGTGTTACTGTAACATCACCTGTCTTAGGATCTTGTTCTAACTCTACTTTTGGTTCTTTCGTTATTCCATAAGTTCGAACTGTTGTCGGAGTTACCTTACCTGTTTTTGGATCAACTTCATAGGTAATGGTATCAATCACATCGCGACCTTCAGAATCTTTAGATTGTTCAACCTTAGTTTTCGCACCAACTTTAACGATTGTCTTACCTGCTGGGGTGACGACTGGATTACCAACGTGTTCTGTGATATGACCGTCCTTTGGATCTACATCGTAAGTGGTTGTAGTAACTGTTTTACCTTTTTCACCCTCAGTACGCTGAGCTGGTGTACCGAAGTCTTTTTCAACATCTTTAACGTATTCCACTTCTGGTTCAATCAGGGTTGCTACTACTTTATCCTTCGCTGCGACTTTAACAATAGTATTAGTTGGTTCTTTCGTACGAACTGGTTGATCTTCACTTGCTGTAATCTTTCCAGTATTAGGATCCACAGTGTAAGTTGTTGTGAT
>NZ_JAPVZL010000025.1:0-2473 GCF_041432365.1 Streptococcus sp. 20925_1_69 | reverse complement strand
CACTCCCCTCCCGGGGTGCTTTTCACCTTTCCCTCACGGTACTGGTTCACTATCGGTCACTAGGGAGTATTTAGGGTTGGGAGATGGTCCTCCCAGATTCCGACGGGATTTCGCGTGTCCCGCCGTACTCAGGATACTGCTAGGTACAAAGACTATTTTAAATACGAGGCTATTACTCTCTTTGGCTGATCTTCCCAAATCATTCTTCTATAATCTTTGAGTCCACATTGCAGTCCTACAACCCCGAAGAGTAAACTCTTCGGTTTGCCCTTCTGCCGTTTCGCTCGCCGCTACTAAGGCAATCGCTTTTGCTTTCTCTTCCTGCAGCTACTTAGATGTTTCAGTTCACTGCGTCTTCCTCCTCACATCCTTAACAGATGCGGGTAACAGGTAGTACCTGTTGGGTTCCCCCATTCGGAAATCCCTGGATCATCGCTTACTTACAGCTACCCAAGGCATATCGTCGTTTGTCACGTCCTTCTTCGGCTCCTAGTGCCAAGGCATCCACCGTGCGCCCTTATTAACTTAACCTTATTTTTTGACCTTTCAGTCATAAACTCTTATTAATACTACAGCGTTTTCGGTTTATTTTCTTGTTACTATTTGATATAGATATTCAATTTTCAATGTGCATTACTTGGTGATCTCTCACCAATGGAGCCTAGCGGGATCGAACCGCTGACCTCCTGCGTGCAAAGCAGGCGCTCTCCCAGCTGAGCTAAGGCCCCACAAGACCTCTCAAGACTAAACAAGACCAATGTGCAGTTCCTTATCCTTAGAAAGGAGGTGATCCAGCCGCACCTTCCGATACGGCTACCTTGTTACGACTTCACCCCAATCATCTATCCCACCTTAGGCGGCTGGCTCCTTACGGTTACCTCACCGACTTCGGGTGTTACAAACTCTCGTGGTGTGACGGGCGGTGTGTACAAGGCCCGGGAACGTATTCACCGCGGCGTGCTGATCCGCGATTACTAGCGATTCCGACTTCATGTAGGCGAGTTGCAGCCTACAATCCGAACTGAGACTGGCTTTAAGAGATTAGCTTGCCGTCACCGGCTTGCGACTCGTTGTACCAGCCATTGTAGCACGTGTGTAGCCCAGGTCATAAGGGGCATGATGATTTGACGTCATCCCCACCTTCCTCCGGTTTATTACCGGCAGTCTCGCTAGAGTGCCCAACTGAATGATGGCAACTAACAATAGGGGTTGCGCTCGTTGCGGGACTTAACCCAACATCTCACGACACGAGCTGACGACAACCATGCACCACCTGTCACCTCTGTCCCGAAGGAAAACTCTATCTCTAGAGCGGTCAGAGGGATGTCAAGACCTGGTAAGGTTCTTCGCGTTGCTTCGAATTAAACCACATGCTCCACCGCTTGTGCGGGCCCCCGTCAATTCCTTTGAGTTTCAACCTTGCGGTCGTACTCCCCAGGCGGAGTGCTTAATGCGTTAGCTGCGGCACTAAACCCCGGAAAGGGTCTAACACCTAGCACTCATCGTTTACGGCGTGGACTACCAGGGTATCTAATCCTGTTTGCTCCCCACGCTTTCGAGCCTCAGCGTCAGTTACAAGCCAGAGAGCCGCTTTCGCCACCGGTGTTCCTCCATATATCTACGCATTTCACCGCTACACATGGAATTCCACTCTCCCCTCTTGCACTCAAGTTAAACAGTTTCCAAAGCGTACTATGGTTAAGCCACAGCCTTTAACTTCAGACTTATCTAACCGCCTGCGCTCGCTTTACGCCCAATAAATCCGGACAACGCTCGGGACCTACGTATTACCGCGGCTGCTGGCACGTAGTTAGCCGTCCCTTTCTGGTAAGATACCGTCACAGTGTGAACTTTCCACTCTCACACTCGTTCTTCTCTTACAACAGAGCTTTACGATCCGAAAACCTTCTTCACTCACGCGGCGTTGCTCGGTCAGACTTCCGTCCATTGCCGAAGATTCCCTACTGCTGCCTCCCGTAGGAGTCTGGGCCGTGTCTCAGTCCCAGTGTGGCCGATCACCCTCTCAGGTCGGCTATGTATCGTCGCCTTGGTGAGCCGTTACCCCACCAACTAGCTAATACAACGCAGGTCCATCTGGTAGTGATGCAATTGCACCTTTTAAGCAAATGTCATGCAACATCTACTATTATGCGGTATTAGCTATCGTTTCCAATAGTTATCCCCCGCTACCAGGCAGGTTACCTACGCGTTACTCACCCGTTCGCAACTCATCCAGAGAAGCAAGCTCCTCCTTCAGCGTTCTACTTGCATGTATTAGGCACGCCGCCAGCGTTCGTCCTGAGCCAGGATCAAACTCTCATTAAAAGTTTGAGTTCTCACTCATTTCTGTCACTGACAGATTTATTGTTTTTTCATTGTTCAGTACTACAACCTTAGTTGTAGTGCCCTGCACATTGGTTCGTCTTGTTCAGTTTTCAAAGGTCTTTGTCACTCACTTCTCTCAAGTGACAAC
>NZ_JAPVZL010000024.1:0-2499 GCF_041432365.1 Streptococcus sp. 20925_1_69 | reverse complement strand
CACAGGGGGCAACCCCCAACTACTTCCGGCGTTCTAGGGCTTAACTTCTGTGTTCGGCATGGGTACAGGTGTATCTCCTAGGCTATCGTCACTTAACTCTGAGTAATACCTACTCAAAATTGAATATCTATTCAAATCAAGAAAACCTTTCGCTTTCATATTCTCAGTTACTTTGGATAAGTCCTCGAGCTATTAGTATTAGTCCGCTACATGTGTCGCCACACTTCCACTTCTAACCTATCTACCTGATCATCTCTCAGGGCTCTTACTGATATAAAATCATGGGAAATCTCATCTTGAGGTGGGTTTCACACTTAGATGCTTTCAGCGTTTATCCCTTCCCTACATAGCTACCCAGCGATGCCTTTGGCAAGACAACTGGTACACCAGCGGTAAGTCCACTCTGGTCCTCTCGTACTAGGAGCAGATCCTCTCAAATTTCCTACGCCCGCGACGGATAGGGACCGAACTGTCTCACGACGTTCTGAACCCAGCTCGCGTGCCGCTTTAATGGGCGAACAGCCCAACCCTTGGGACCGACTACAGCCCCAGGATGCGACGAGCCGACATCGAGGTGCCAAACCTCCCCGTCGATGTGAACTCTTGGGGGAGATAAGCCTGTTATCCCCAGGGTAGCTTTTATCCGTTGAGCGATGGCCCTTCCATACGGAACCACCGGATCACTAAGCCCGACTTTCGTCCCTGCTCGAGTTGTAGCTCTCGCAGTCAAGCTCCCTTATACCTTTACACTCTGCGAATGATTTCCAACCATTCTGAGGGAACCTTTGGGCGCCTCCGTTACCTTTTAGGAGGCGACCGCCCCAGTCAAACTGCCCGTCAGACACTGTCTCCGATAGGGATCACCTATCCGGGTTAGAGTGGCCATAACACAAGGGTAGTATCCCAACAACGTCTCCTTCGAAACTGGCGTCCCGATCTCTTAGACTCCTACCTATCCTGTACATGTGGTACAGACACTCAATATCAAACTGCAGTAAAGCTCCATGGGGTCTTTCCGTCCTGTCGCGGGTAACCTGCATCTTCACAGGTACTAAAATTTCACCGAGTCTCTCGTTGAGACAGTGCCCAAATCATTACGCCTTTCGTGCGGGTCGGAACTTACCCGACAAGGAATTTCGCTACCTTAGGACCGTTATAGTTACGGCCGCCGTTTACTGGGGCTTCAATTCATACCTTCGCTTACGCTAAGCACTCCTCTTAACCTTCCAGCACCGGGCAGGCGTCACCCCCTATACATCATCTTACGATTTAGCAGAGAGCTGTGTTTTTGATAAACAGTTGCTTGGGCCTATTCACTGCGGCTGACTTAAAGTCAGCACCCCTTCTCCCGAAGTTACGGGGTCATTTTGCCGAGTTCCTTAACGAGAGTTCTCTCGCTCACCTGAGGCTACTCGCCTCGACTACCTGTGTCGGTTTGCGGTACGGGTAGAGTATGTTTAAACGCTAGAAGCTTTTCTTGGCAGTGTGACGTCACTAACTTCGCTACTAAACTTCGCTCCCCATCACAGCTCAATGTTATAGATATAAGCATTTGACTCATATCACACCTCACTGCTTAGACAGACTCTTCCAATCGTCTGCTTTAGTTAGCCTACTGCGTCCCTCCATCACTACATACTCTAGTACAGGAATATCAACCTGTTGTCCATCGGATACACCTTTCGGTCTCTCCTTAGGTCCCGACTAACCCAGGGCGGACGAGCCTTCCCCTGGAAACCTTAGTCTTACGGTGGACAGGATTCTCACCTGTCTTTCGCTACTCATACCGGCATTCTCACTTCTATGCGTTCCAGCACTCCTCACGGTACACCTTCTTCACACATAGAACGCTCTCCTACCATACCTATAAAGGTATCCACAGCTTCGGTAAATTGTTTTAGCCCCGGTACATTTTCGGCGCAGGGTCACTCGACTAGTGAGCTATTACGCACTCTTTGAATGAATAGCTGCTTCTAAGCTAACATCCTAGTTGTCTGTGCAACCCCACATCCTTTTCCACTTAACAATTATTTTGGGACCTTAGCTGGTGGTCTGGGCTGTTTCCCTTTCGACTACGGATCTTAGCACTCGCAGTCTGACTGCCGACCATAATTCATTGGCATTCGGAGTTTATCTGAGATTGGTAATCCGGGATGGACCCCTCACCCAAACAGTGCTCTACCTCCAAGAATCTTAATGTCGACGCTAGCCCTAAAGCTATTTCGGAGAGAACCAGCTATCTCCAAGTTCGTTTGGAATTTCTCCGCTACCCACAAGTCATCCAAGCACTTTTCAACGTGCCCTGGTTCGGTCCTCCAGTGCGTCTTACCGCACCTTCAACCTGCTCATGGGTAGGTCACATGGTTTCGGGTCTACGTCATGATACTAATCCGCCCTATTCAGACTCGGTTTCCCTACGGCTCCGTCTCTTCAACTTAACCTCGCATCATAACGTAACTCGCCGGTTCATTCTACAAAAGGCACGCTCTCACCCATTAA
>NZ_JAPVZL010000023.1:0-4020 GCF_041432365.1 Streptococcus sp. 20925_1_69 | reverse complement strand
GCTGAAGGAAAAGCAGAAATCGCTAAAGTAACACCAGCAGCAGCGGTAGAAGTAGGAAAATCAGCAGCGAAAGCGGAAATCGAAAAAGCAGCAAAAGCCAAAGAAGCAGCCATCGAAGCTAACGACAAACTTTCAGAAGCAGCAAAAGCAGCAGCAAAAGCACAAGTAGCAGCTGAAGCTAAGAAAGCAATCGAAGCAATAGAAAAAGCTGCAACAGAAGCAGATGTAGAAGTAGCGAAAGAAGCAGGAAAAGCAGAAATCGCTAAAGTAGCACCAGCAACAACAGATTACAAGGCTAAAGCCAAAGCAGAAGTAGAAGCTGAACTAGCTAAGAAATTAGCTGAACTTGAGAATGCAACTGATTTAACAGAAGCAGAAAAAGCAGCGGCAAAAGCACAAGTAGTCAACAAAGCTAAGGAAGCAATTGAAGCGATTCAAAAAGCAGCAACAGAAGCAGATGTAGACCAAGCGATTCGTAACTTTGTTTACCGTATTTCAGCAGTTATTCGTGAGCAAGAAGAATATGATTTATCAAAATTGTTTGTAAATGGTTCTGTAACTGTTAAGCAAGGTGAATCTTTAACAGATAAAGATGTTTTATCAAAACTAAACTTACCAAGCGGTGTAGAAATTGTTAAGGTTGAAAAACCTACAACATCAGCATTAGGTACAGTGATGGCTAAAGTAACAGTTAAATTAGCAGATGGAAGCGTAGAAGAAATTAACGTACCTGTTGAAGTGATTGTTTCACAAAATCATGGAAATGAAGGAAATGGAGCAAATAACGGAGCTAATAACACTGAAGCCAAAGTTAATAAAGCTAAGTTAGAAGGTGCTATCCATCAATTAGATGAATTGCTTCTTAAAGAATCAGCTAAGCTTGATGCAGAAACTGCAAAAGAAGCGAATGTATTATTAGCAGATGCTAAGAAAGTATTTGCCAATGCAGACGCAACTCAAGCAGAAGTGGATGCAATGGTTAAACGTATCGAAGACTTCATGGCGAAAGTTGCTTCATCAACTGATCATGCAACTCCAGCTAATGACCAATCTGCTCAAACACCAGCTGTAGCTCCAGCTACCGCTCAAGCAGTAGCTAATGCTAGCCAAACAGTATCAGCACAAGCAAATGCGCGTAAAGCGGCTAAAGAATTGCCAAATACAGGTACAGTAGATTCTACTGTAGCTATGGTAGCAGCAGCTGCAAGTGCATTACTTGGTCTCGGTCTTGCAGGCCGTCGTCGTAAAGAAGACGAAGAAGCTTAATTAGTAGATTGTTTGATTATTAGATAATGAATCTGACTTTTAGAGTTTAAACAAGTATTTCTCGTAAGAAAATCTCCTAGCAGAAAAATCTGCTAGGAGATTTTTGATACAGGTAAATTGAGTAGTGAATCTAAATCCTAAATTTCATGAGGTAATGAGAGGTTTAGGCCAACTCAATTTCAAAAAATTTTTAGGTTTAGGAATGACTATTCATATAGAGATAGGTAATTCTTCAAAGATGGTAGTCATATAGAGGAAGATAGTTGTTAAGTAATGTTTTAATTGATAATAGTTGCTATTTGATGATGTTTTATGTCAAAGTAAATAGATAAGATTTTTATTTTTGACAAATGAGAACATATGATGTAATGATTTTTAGGGAAAAGCTATTTGGAATAAAGGAGTTGCTCAAATAACAATTCAGGATCAAAAATAGACAGTTGAGGAGAGGAAGTGATAAATTGGAGTTTACCAGTGTATAATGTACTCATAACTCAAAGTACCCTAAGATTTTTTACTAAAATGAGGATGATAAAAATGGACAGAAACCATTGTAAAGGCTATCAAAAAGGAGTATAATGAGTGCAAGACATTTCGGAGGTGAAAGATGCTAGAAGTAAGAAGTCTAGAGAAAAGTTTTGGACCCAAGCAAGTTTTGTTTGGTATTGACTTTCAAGCGCGACCAGGTCGTATTTTGGGATTAGTCGGGAAAAACGGTGCTGGGAAAACAACAATTTTCCACAGTATTTTGAAGTTTTTAGAATATCAAGGAGAAATCAGTCTAGATGGTCAGGATATTCGTCAGGAGACCTACGCTCGGATTGGCTATCTTCCTGAAGAACGCAGTCTCATGCCTAAATTGACAGTCCTTGAACAAGTTCGTTATTTGGCGACTCTAAAAGGCATGGATGCCAAGGAGGTCAAGGAAAAACTCCCTCAATGGATGAAGAGGTTGGAAGTGAAAGGGAAGCTGACTGATAAAATCAAGAGTTTGTCAAAAGGAAATCAGCAGAAGATTCAGCTCATTATTACTCTGATTCATGAGCCAGACTTGATTATCTTGGATGAGCCTTTCAGTGGATTGGACCCGGTCAATACAGAATTGCTCAAGCAAGTCATTTTTCAAGAAAAAGAACGTGGGGCAACCATTATCTTTTCTGACCATGTCATGACCAATGTCGAGGAACTTTGTGACGATATTCTCATGATTCGAGATGGCCGTGTGGTCTTGCATGGACCAGTCCAGGATGTCCGCAATCAATACGGGAAAACGCGTCTCTTTGTTTCAAGTGAACGAAGCAAGGAAGAATTGGAAAAACTTCCTCATGTCAAACAGGTGAGCTTGACTAAACAAGGCAGTTGGAAATTGATCTTGGAGGATGAGAGCGCTGGAAGGGAACTCTTCCCAATCTTGACTCAGGGGCAATATATCGCAACCTTTGACCAGCAAGCGCCAACAATCGATGAAATCTTTAAACTAGAATCAGGGGTGGAAGTATGAGAAATATGTGGGTTGTAATGAAGGAAACCTATCTTCGACATGTCAAATCGTGGAGTTTCTTCTTTATGGTGATTTCACCATTCTTGTTTATCGGTCTCTCTGGAGGAATTGGCTATCTCCAAGGGTCTTCTATGGCCCAAAATAGTAAGATAGCAGTAGTAACAACTGTGCCATCTGTGGAAGATGGGCTTAAGGGTACCAACGGTATCAACTTTGATTATCAGGATGAAGCCAGTGCCCAAGCTGCTATCAAAGATGAGAAAATCAAGGGTTACCTAACCATTGACCAAGAGGACAGCGTCCTCAAGGCCGTCTATCATGGTGAAACTTCCCTTGAGATTGCTATTAAGCTAGGAGTAACGAGCAAGTTAAATGAGCTTCAAGATCAACTCAATCGTTCGGCAGCCAATTTGTCACAAGAACAGGAAAAACGCTTGGAACAAACAGTTAACTTTACGGAGAAAATTGATGAATCCAAGGAAAATAAAAAAATGATTCAAACCTTTGCGGCCGCAGGGCTTGGTTTCTTCCTTTATATGATTTTGATTACCTATGCTAGTGTCACTGCTCAGGAAGTGGCTAGCGAGAAAGGAACCAAAATTATGGAGGTGGTCTTCTCTAGTATCCGAGCTAGTCATTATTTCTACGCTCGCATGCTGGCTCTGCTTCTTGTGATTTTGACCCATATTGGCATTTACGTCGTGGGTGGACTTGCTGCCATTCTTCTCTTTAAAGACCTACCAATCTTGGCACAATCTGGTATTTTAAACCATATAGGAGAGGCTTTCTCGCTCAACACCTTATTGTTTGTCTTGGTTAGCCTCTTTATGTACGTTGTTTTAGCAGCCTTCCTAGGTTCTATGGTTTCTCGTCCTGAGGATGCAGGAAAAGCCTTGTCGCCTTTGATGATTTTGATTATAGGTGGTTTTTTTGGAGTGACAGCTCTAGGTGCAGCTGGTGACAATCTCATCTTGAAGATTGGTTCATATATTCCCTTTATTTCGACTTTCTTCATGCCATTTAGAGCTATTAATGGCTATGCAGGGGGAGTAGAAGCATGGATTTCACTTGCTATTACAGTGATTTTTGCAGTGGTAGCAACAGGATTTATCGGACGCATGTATGCTAGTCTCGTTTTGCAAACAGATGATTTAGGTCCTTGGAAAACCTTTAAACGTGCCTTATCTTATAAATAGAAGAGCCTCGCGAAAGCGAGGTTTTCTAGAGATAAAAAGAGTGGAATTCAGAAAAAT
>NZ_JAPVZL010000022.1:0-4420 GCF_041432365.1 Streptococcus sp. 20925_1_69 | reverse complement strand
CGTATTGAAAAATTCGGGGTTAATCATATATGTACGACCAACAAATTTTGTCTTTTTCATTAAATTAGATTTTTCTAATTTATTGATGGCTCGTGTGATTGACCTCGTTGTCGTGTTTAATTTTACTGCTAAAATTTCGTTTTTATTTAGTCGAACTAAATTTGTAGTGTCGATTTGTGAAAGTAAATATAATAAAAGTTGATACTCAATTTTTGTTAATTCAAGATTTAATATTTCTTCTATATGATGCGCTTTAATTTGTATAGTTGTATTTTTTCCCATAATTTCACCTCTGGGTTAATTTTATCAAAAAAAGACATTAATGTCTACTAAAAACGATAAAAAAGTCTATTTAAACGGATTTGATATTGACTTTTATTTTTGGCTGTGATATACTTAAAGCATGAAGATATAGAAAGTAGGTGAGATTATGAACGACGAAGAGATTGAAAAATTTGTCTTGGATTTTATTGAAGATGAAAAAATCACACAAGGTTTTGTTGAAGCCTTCAATGAATTGCAAGCAGATTTAGACTCTGACGGAGGAAATATTGACCCTCCAGAACTTGCTCCGTCTCATTTGAAGCTTTGATTTTTAAAATTTTCTTCCGTCGGCGCAAACGTAAAAGCGCGACGATCAAATCGACGCGTCAAGGAGAAAAGCGTAGCGTACCTTGCGCAAGATTATCGTTGTGCTAGTTTGAATAAGCCAGACGAAGAAAATTGAAAATCTATTTCTTCCAGAGGCCGAGTCCAGCGTCGTACGCTGGTCGGGTTTGGGCGGAAGCCCAAAAGAAACATCTTTACATCTTAAAATAATTGATGTAAAATAAAAGTATCTTCTCGTCTTCGAACAACGAGAAGATACAAAAAAAGTCTTACCTAGACCTGCCAGTCACTTCAGTAAGACTCTCACTTTTTTTCGAACAAGACCATTATATCAAAAAAGGCCTCAGTGGGTCAAGTAGGGTGGTTAAATAAAAGTAGAGTGTCTTTTCTAAAGTGTTTGCAGGTCGTGGTAAGCGACTAACATTTTAGAAAGGACATTTTTTGCATGTCACAACTCGAAAAATTGAAAGCTCTGCAAGAAAGCAAGAGCAAAACCGCAAATTTAAGCCTATTTAGCAACTTAGTTGTTATCGATGTAGGTATTAAGCCAACTCAACACTTTCCGAAGCTCAAAGATGAATTTGGAAACAAAATCAAAGACGAAAATGGTAAGGATAAGCGTTCCGAAACTTCGGACGGTTATACTTATACCTTTACCGAATTTGGCACCGGAAAAATGGTTAAAGTAGTTCTTCCGGAAGAGCAAAGATTTGAGCTTTTGGGCTCGTATGTCGTCGTTGGTTTTGGTTACGATATCAAGCAAGCCAATATGATTTTTATTGAGCAAAAAGCGAAAATTGCTGAATATCGCTAATCTCGGGACCGCTGGAGCATCGCTCCAGCGGGTAGACCCCGAACACTAATCAGGGGGTCTACAAATACAGGAATTGAGGCACAAATATGGATAAAAACCCTTATAAATCAATGGTTTACAAGGTCGATTGGTTCTCTTTTACAGTATCTGACACTTTTGACGGTGGAGAGGACGGAAAAGACTTTGTTTTACTTAAAAATCTTGGTTATGATATCAATGATTTTGAAGCAGTTTCGGGACGATACTTTTATAATAGCGGAATTTCTCTCGGTAGGTATGTAAATATCTATTATAACGATTATGACAAGGATTTAATGAGAAATACGTCAAATAGTCGAAACTATGTATTTACTGGTCAAGGCTGTACTGATTTAGCTCAAAAAATTGAAAATGATTGGATTTCTCTTTTTAAAGTGCTGAAACAATTAGATGTCAAAATCACGCGTTTAGATATTGCTCTAGATGATTATAATGCAGTTGTTAGTTTTGATAAAATGGAGCGAAAACTAAAACTCGGCCATTATCGTTCATCAAAAAAGAGCTATAACATAGTAAAACAAGCCGATGTAAACGGTCAAATTAAAGGCTATACTTTGTACATCGGTTCTCAATCAAATTCTTCAACTGGCTCATATATGCTAAGAGCCTATGATAAATATGCACAATATCAATATAAAAACCAGATACCCCCTCGAGAAGCGATTGAAACGGGTATTTGGCAGCGATATGAAATATCGTATACCAAGAAAAAGGCTCGTAAAATCGTTGATTTAATGACTGAAGACGGTCAAACCATTGGGTCGGTTTTTATGGATACTATGCGAGATATCGTCGAATTTTTAGAACCAACCAAAACGCAAGCAAAGGAAATACAGCAGAATAAAAACCGCTGGAAAGTTTGCTCATGGTGGGAAAACTTTTTAGACGGTGCTGGTAAGGTTGATTTAGGTAACCCAGAAAAAGATTTAGATTTAGGTCGTTTGCTTCAATGGTTGCGTGTTTCAGTTGTTCCGTCATTGAAAATGCTTGAAGAGTTGGGCGAGGAAAAGGGATTTGATATTTATCAAATCATCAAGAAAATTGAGGTCGATGAGTATTCGAAAAAACAAAATCGTTTGTTGAACAATGCGAAAAAAATCGATAAATCGCAAATCAATTTATACCTCCAAAAATTTGAGGAGGGGGGATTGTAATGGCAGTCATCTACAAAAAGAACGCTCAGAACGTGTACAAAATACCGCTATACCGATTTTTTTGGTTCTGGTGGCTGTTAGTTGTATCTTTAGCTGTTTTGTCTTCAATAATTGGTATTGTTGTATCGATTAAAGCTGTTCAGTTTGCTCTTTGGTCGCTTGTGTTCGTTTTGATGATTGTACGAGCGTATTCACTGATGAAGTCAGTGATCAACGCGAAGTCAATCAAAACGTACATCACGCAAAAAGGAGCAGAACGAGCTATCACAAAGAGCCTACTCGCAACAATGTCAGTCAATCAACTGCGCGATACTCCACACATCGCTGTTCCGAGAGTGAGGGTAGGCGCAAGCCTACCCTCTCACGTAAAAGTGACCGTGGAAAAGCTCCCAGGGATGTATGATATCGAAAAATTGACCGAGGATATAAACTCCAGTTTTCGCGGAAAATTAGGCGCTTATGCGGTCGTTTCAAGTCGTATTACAGACGACGGTCTGTACTATAAATTTGTACTTGAAGATAAAGGCTCGGATAAAACATGGCGACCAAAGAGCCTTGAAGAGATGAAGCAAAAGAGCCATGAAATCAAATTACAGAATGATTTGATTATAAATCTTGCTGATAAACCTCATATCATTGCTTGGGGCAAGTCTGGAAGTGGTAAAAGTAGTTTGCTTTTCTCAATGATTTTGCAACTGTTTATGAGCGGTTCAGAGTTGTATTTCATTGACCCTAAGAGCGAGTTTTCAGCCTTTCAAGAGTTCTATTCGTCGGCTCGTATTCAAGAAGATACTGAAGCGATTTTGGAGCTGTTGAGACATGTTTGCGATGAGCTGAAAAGACGACAAAAAATCGTCGCTAAAGCTGTCAAAAAACAGCAAAAAATCGGCTTGCGTGGTTATGATATCGGTTTGACTCCGATTGTCGTCGTCGCTGATGAAATCGGCTCGGCTGTCGCGAGTATGGACAGCAAACAGAAAAAAGAGTTTTTGGCTCTACTCACTCAAATCGTCCAAAAAGGGCGGTCTGTATCTGTCTTTTGTATAGTCGCGACACAAAGTCCGAAAACTGATACTACCCTTTCAAGTGACATCAGAAGTCAGTTTGCGACCAAAATATTATTAGGTTCTGCGAATGCAGAAACGCAAAGAATGGCATTTGATGGCGAGGTCGCAACAAAGGGCGGTGTTGAACGCTTTAAAGGATTTTATATCTCTGACGGCAAGACAGATGAAACACCTCTTTCTTTTGCTGTGACGGATTTGCATACACATCATCTAAATGACCTTAAATGCTTTGAGAGAGCGTATAAAATGGGAAGCAGATAATAAAATTTATCTGCTTCTTTTGTGTTATAACGTGTTATTTTGTGTTATTATTGTATTATAAAATAATAGGTGGTGTATTATGAGTGAAAAAATGACTGTTTTAAATATCAGAATGAGTTTGGATGAAAAGCTTGAAATAAAGGAACGTGCTGAGCTTTCTGGGCAGACTGTTAGCTCTTATGCTCGCGATTTATTGTTTTCTATTGATAATACAGAAGATGAAAAAGATAATACAAATATAATACAAGAAAAAGATGAGCGTATTTCTGATTTGAAAGAACAGCTAGAAGACTACAAGAAACAAATTGAACAACTCCATACCATTATTTTAGCAACGCAGAAAGACAATCAACTACTTTTAGAACAAAGTAAAAAAAGTTGGTGGCAATTTTGGAAGTAAAAAAGCAAGATCATATAATCTTGCTTTTTTATAATTCATTGTTATATACTTCTACCAAAATTTCATGATTTTTTTT
>NZ_JAPVZL010000021.1:0-4938 GCF_041432365.1 Streptococcus sp. 20925_1_69 | reverse complement strand
TGCTTGTGCCGTCACAGTAGTTGGTTCTGATGGATGACTGTCACCTTTCGTAGCTGTTGCTGTTACCTGACTTTTATCTTTTACACCTTCAGCTGGAATAAGGAGTTGCCCTGTACTTGAATCTACTGTTACACCTGCTGGTTTATCTGATGATGACCATGTTCCATTCTTAGCCTTAACTACGGTTACTGTTTTTTGAGCATTTTTCTCATCTGTGTAATTAACAATTACTTTATCAGCATCCCCTGTTGGTGTTACTGTTACTGTTCCATCACTTGGTGCTGTTGCTGTTGGTGGTGTTGGTTTATCTTCCCTAACTTTAACCGTTAATTGTATTTCTCCTGATTCTTTACCTTGACTATCAATTGCTTTGTATTTGACAATATATGTGCCTGGTTTTCTAGAATTAATATCTTTTACATCATTTTGTCCATTTACAGATACAATCTCTGTTCGTACTTTAGTACCACGTGTTGCATCTTTATCATCTTCATAGTCAGCTTTTGTAACTAAAGTCTTAAGATCTATATTTTCTCCAAATTCTAATACTTTTTCATTTCCTGCAACTGCAGATGTAACGGTTGGGGCTTGGTTTGTAACTTGAATTGTTTTCCAATCTACTGCACTTGAATAATTTCTTTCTGAGATATTAGCTATTGCTTTAGCAGTTCCTTCTGCAATAGATTCTTTCATCTCAATAGTGATGGTATTCGTAAATGCATCTTTTGTTGTATTCTTAACCTCCCCTAGAGTTGGTTTAATAGAAACCCATGGACTATTAATATTTTCACGTTTTAGGCCTATCTCATGCGCCTTACCTGTTGCTTTATCTGTATAAGATACATAAACCATTCCTGCATCATGCGGAGCTTTAACTACGATATTCTTAGTTCCTGCTACAAGACTAGCTCCATCTTTAGAAGCTACTGATGGTTGAATCGTTGTTTCTCCTAATGATACAGCTACATTCGTTGCATCACTTTCAATACCATCTACAATTTGAGTAACAGTGACTTGATCACGTGTCACTAATTGAGTTTGATTTAATTGATTACTATTTAATCCTTTAGGAAGTGTTACTGTCCACTTACCGTTATGACCTACTGTAACTTCATTAATTGTTACACCTGGTACTGTTACTTTTATCTTAGCACCTGGACGTCCTGTACCAGTTAATTCTCTATCTGTTGAAGCTACAGTTGGCACTCCTATACTACCTTTTGGTTTTATTGTTGTATCATAAGTAGGTGCTTCTGGCTTAACATTGACTTTAACATCAATTATCTTATAAGGTCGTTTTTGTGTCGCATCAGGCTGATTTTGCCCTGTTTGAGACATAGGTAATGTTACTTTTACTCTATAGTTCTGTACACCTGGAGTATTTGCTATCAGTGTTTGTTTATTACCTTGAGCATTTACCCATTCATAGGTTGTTCCAGTCGGTAAGTCCTCTGAGCCAGCTACCTTAGCTACAGCATCTTTTGCATTTTGTTCTGTTAAAGTAGCACCTTTTGAAACAGTGACTCTTGTTCTATTTGCTTCTACATCAAACACTTTATGTTCAAATGTTCCTGTATGTGCTAATTTTTGAGCATCATTAGGATTATTTGTAAATCTTCCATGATTGTACTTACCACTGAATGTATATGTTTTTGTGCCTACTGGATCTGCCTTAAGCATCTCTCTTAATTTTGATGCGCTTTGTTCCTGCTCACCATTTCGTTTAGCAACCCAAACCATTCCGCTTGGAAGGTTTCCTGGATTCACATAATAGCCTGATTCATCATTACCATGGTCCATACCTTTGAAATCATAAACCGTACGGGCTATCGGGAACGTTGGTAATACTTTATAAGTTACCTCAACTTGTTGTGCTGGTGCATCTGGAAATGTTACAGTAACTGTTGTTTTCTTATCTCCAGCACTAGACGTGTCAAAGTTACCTGTAACTTGGACATTACTTGGTAGGTTAGTTGTTCCAGCTCCGTTTTGTAATAGAACGGTTTGTTTAATTTCCTCAGGAGTTAGTCTTTCCCCTTGCTTAATATTAATAATCGGTTGTTTTACTAACGGATAAGTAGCAACCTTAGCATCACTTGGTTGTGAGATATTTCCTGCTTCATCTGTTGCCTTTGCAGTAACATTTCCTGCTACTAGATTTGCTGTTGGTTCAATGGTCACTCTACCTTTATTGTCAGCTACTTTTTCTCCAATCTTATGATTTTTCGCATCAAAAAGTTCTACCTTAGCACCTGCTTCAGTTTGAACTGTGATAGGTGTTCTTGTTCCTGCTTTCCCTACTAATGGTGTTTCAATCGTTGGTTTACCTGGAGCTACATTATCTTGATTAACATTATCTTTTAATTGTATTTCTCGCTTGACATGTGAACCTTCACCACGATGATTATAGGTTACATCGCCATTTTTAGCAATTGTTAGATCGGCAACTTCAATACCTGGATTAGCTTTTAAAACGGCTGCTTTTACACGTTCTTTATCAGTCGGAGATAAATTGCTTAGATCTTTCACAGGAACTTTATCACTTCGTTTTAATTGACCGTAGCTTTCTACTTCTCCGGAAGCACGGGTGCCTGTATTCGACGTTATATCGCTATTCTCAGCACGTGTCACTACCCGATCACCGGCCTTAAACTGCTTACCTGCCGGCAAGGTGATAGTGATACTGCCATCTCCTTTGGGTGTGAAGGTTATTTTAGCGTCATTAGTTATTTGTTTATACTGATTATTAGCTTGTTTTTCAAACTTAATCGCTTTACCTTGAATAGATGCATAAACAATATCTGTCTTACCATTCGGTCTTAAGGTAACACTGGTATCTCCATGTGTAAATGAACTAACTGTAATTGGGTTTGGTACTGGAGCAGTTGCAACTTGAGGATTACTTGGGTCAGAAACATTTCCTGCTTTATCTATAGCCTTGGCTGTCACTTTCCCGCTCGGAATGTCTTTGGTTGGTTTGATAAATGCTTTACCACTTGTGTTCGCTTCACTTCGACCTAGCTCTTTACCTCCATGGTCATATACAACAACTGATACGCCTGCTTCTGCATCTACCTCTATTTGAGTTCTAGTGCCAGCTTTACCCGTCAAGTTTGTTGGAATACTTGGAGTTGCTGGCTTACTTACCAACCTTGTTCCAGTAGCAGCATATACATATGCTGCAAGCGCAGTTGTTGCATATCCTTCTTTAGCAGTTACAGCTATTGTACCTGCTGTTCGGGCTTGCGCATCCGTAACATTATCTTTCAAACGCATCTTAACGTGATATTTATAAGCATAATTTTGTCCACTACCTACAGTTAATAGATGAGAATAAGAAGGTTTAGGATAAGGTCCGTTAGGATTATTATTTAATTTAATAATACGATTTAGGTCCTCATTATGTTGCAACTGTTTCAACATTTGTTGTCTCTGAGCATCTCTGGTTGGACCACCACTTAACTGATAAATACCTCCTGCATCCCTCCATAAATTTTGTGAACTGTAATCTTGAAAGTTATTTCTTACATTCAACGCCCCCAAAGGTACATTATATCTTTCACCTTCCTTAGTAAAATTGTTCGGATTCTCAGAAAGTGTCCCTGTTGCTCCTTCCTTTTTTTTATAACGTTCATAGTAAGCATCAGAAACAACTCCTACAGGATAACTATCTCCTGTATACAAAAGATCACGAGGTGGGTAGAACCAGAATGAATTTTTATAAATTCCATCCAAAGCTTTTCCATCATTTTGGAAGTAAACATCATAAGTAATAAATTTCTTATCACCTTCCTTACTATATGTTGCTGTCATGAATGTTTTTTCAATTGTTCGGGTACGTTGTCCTTCAACCGTTGAACCTTGTCCTGCAGGCAATGATATATATTCTTTTACGTTATCTAATGCACCTTCTACGAGTACACCATTTGCTCTAAAACCTGTACCTTGATCCATGCTTTTCCCATTACGCGGATCATGAGAACCTGAAGTCAAACGTGTTGTAGCGTTTTTAACAGAAATAAACATTCTCTTCACACGTTTTGTCATTTCTTCAACATCGTTCAGAGAAACTGTTGTATTTTCAAGGGCCCCTTGAGCCACTCCTAATAGTTCATTGGCTTTTTCAAGAACTCCTTTCGTAGTATCATGTTCAGGAACTTCTGAAATTGCTACTTTCAACTGATCAACAGATACTTTCAAAGCATCTTTTTTAGCTGAAACAGTTTGACTCTCTTCGCTTGCTCTTACTTCAGAAGAAGGTTGGATCGCTGGTTTTTCAGCCTCAGTTCCAGTATTACTTTCTCGAACCTCACTTGATTCTTTTACCGCATTAGATAAAGTAACTAAATCAGTAGACAAAAGTTCTTTTAGTTCATTAATATCTTTTTGAACTGCATCAGCTTTATCTAGTAATGCCTGAGCTCTCTGAACTCTTTCTTTTACAGAAGAAAGCACTGAGTCGTCAAGATTTAATTTAGTTGAAAGAAGAGAATTTAATTCTTCAACTACTGTTCTTAACTGACTTTTATCAACCGTATTACTACTATTTTCAACAAGTGCAGTTTCTTTATTTTCTAAAGAACTATTGACTACTTCTGATTTATTTTCAGTAGGTTCCTTAATACCCACAGGCGAGTCGCCCTTATCGTTAGGTTGTACTACACCCGCCGTAGATTGTGAATTGCTTCCGCTTACGGTATCTGCGCTAACAACGCGCGCACCTAAAAACATCAGTGCTGCAACAGCAACTGAAGCGGCACCGAAACTATATTTACGAATAGAAAAGCGCAACACCTTTTCACGTTGATGACGCTTGATTCTATTGAGTGAATTTGATTTATTTTCCATTGTCCCTCCTGATGTTAAAACACAAAATCAAATTTAAAAGCACTATTCCCACTGGGAATAAAACAATAAAAACTACTATGATGGATATTT
>NZ_JAPVZL010000020.1:0-5040 GCF_041432365.1 Streptococcus sp. 20925_1_69 | reverse complement strand
TTCAGTGTAACCCTTAAATCTGATACTTGGTCTTCTTTCTTCTTGCTTGCTCATAAAGCCCTCCTTTGAGCTGTTTTCCATGTCTTGTTATTTTGAAATTTTCTTACATTTGTTTTCATAAAAGGATTCACTCCTCTACAGCCCCTAGTTCTTTACAATATCTAGAAAAACTTGTATAATGTAATTAAAGATAACTTGTGAAGGATAAACGCTGGGTCCCAGAATGGGGTAGGTACTATAGTACTGAGCATTTCCTATGTGCCTGGGGTTATCTTTTTTACTTTCTTCTAAGGCTCTCAACAAAACGTTGAGGGTCTTTTTGAATCTCTGATACAATGAAATCTACAAATTGTTGCGAATATGTATATTGTTCTGTATTCCCTATTTTATGACAGTAGGCATATTTATCATTCTGTTTGATATGATAAAAATCGATAATAAGACTCAATACATACTGATTAAAGCCATTCTTATACCCTAGTTTAAGATTTCTCTTACTCAAACGATCACGAACAGCCGAGATGACACTATTATATGAATATTTGTGACTAACAGAAGGATCTTTTAGCTCTTTCACAATGGCAACTTCACTTGGAGCATTATTTTTAAGGGATACAACAAAATCAGCTTCTTCCTTCTTCTTAGTAATATAAAGATTCTGTTTGATTTCAATCGCAAACTTGTCAGAGCTATACTCCTCTGTCAGCACATCGATTTCATTTGCCTGCTGGATAAATTTTTCAGCGATTTCAGGTGGATATTTCAACCGGATTTCTTCATTCGTAAGAGGTTCATATGTAGCTGATATGGTTAAGAAGTTCTGCGCAATTGAGTCCGTGATAACAACTTGATGAAATCTTTGCATTTCATTTACAAAGTTTAAGACACAAGCTTGAAAAAGGGGAGCATACTTCAGCTCATAATCTTCAGTGATGAAATGCGTACTGATATTTCTCAGTTCGATAATCCGTTCCAAATTCAAGCGAACACGCGTATTTACATCAGAGTAGATTTTTTTAACAACCGCTTCAAGGCTCAAAGTTCTATCAGGACTATCCTTAAAATAAATAGACTCTTGTCGATTCATCATTTCCGCCTTCAACATTAGTTCCCAAGCATTACATATAAAAAAACTAAAACCCTCAATCCTATAACGAATGGTCGGCTTATTATAAATCTCTAACCCCAAGATAAAAGCTTCTATTGATTTCCCAATCAATTGCTCTTTAATATCTCTCATAATCTATCCCTCTAACTTTTTTAATTGATCTGCCAATGCATAGAGAGCCTTACGTAGAGCATTACGATACTTGACCCAAGGCAAACTAGCAATTTCTTCTGCTGCAAGCACTGGATAGTCACTTCTAGCATCGTTCATGATTTTTGTGACCTCTCCTTGTTTATCCAGGTCTTCTTGACCGATACGATGTTTCTGAATCAAGTCTTCTAGTTCCTTAGGCTTAACACTATTATCCAGACCCCACGTGCGGATGAAGGCAGTCAACTGTTGAAGGCAACTTGCTGACTGAGCCTGTTCCATCGCTCTGGTCATACTGTCAATATCTCGAGGAGCAGGATAACGTTCAAATACGTAAGTTCCATTGTAAACCTGATTTACAAAACGAGTAACACGTTCTTTCTCCTTGATATTGTCAGATTTGGCTAACTCGATTGAGATATCTTCCTTAGTTTTTTCAGCCTTAGCCACTTCTCCAGTATGAATTTCATCTGCCATCTGTGCGATGAGTTCAATGAGGTAGTCATAATTGATTGTTACATCATGGATATGGACCATCTCTAGCATAATTTGTGAAATATCAATATTTTCTTTTTTAGCCCGTCTCTCTCGGAGGTCACCAGCTAGGACTGTCGTCAACATGACTTCTTCATCTTCGGAAAGCCCAATCCCTTTATAAAAGTTTTCTGGATCATCATAAGCGGATACGGGATTTCCTTCCTCATCCTCAGTGTATTGCTTAAGCTGACTCAGTAATCTATTATAAGTTTGAATCTTCTCAAAGAGATCGTCTTGCGCTTTTTCACTCGGTGGTAATTGAATAAAGCTGTCTGTCAGAACACGGAGGTCTTCGACTACAGATTTTAGCTCCTCTTGTACTGTACTGAAAGGTTTGGAAGTGAGGCCAGACTCTTGGTTTTTTCCTTTCATTTCATCAAGATTCAACTCTGTTTGTTCGTCTGCAGAATGGCGATTGGAGTACAGATAGAAAGCCTTATTCATCTCAAATTCATTTTGCTCTGGCCATCGATAGTTGACGACATTTCCAAAAGGTTTTTCAACCATATTATGAACACGATTTGTCCGTGAATAGGCTTGGATGAGACTCGCACCTTTTAGAGTACGATCCACATAGAGAGTATTCAGTCCTGGGGCATCAAAACCTGTCAATAGTTGATCCACAACGATAACGAGATCTAGGTATTGTCCATCGTCCGCCGTTTTATTTAGTCGTGTACGGAGATTTTCGGTGTAGTCTTTCACGGTCTTCATATCAAATTCTGTATGGAAAAGACTATTATAGTGCCTAATTGCACGATGCAAATTTTCGTTAGCCTGAAGCTGTTGATCTCCATTTGAAGTATCTGCTGAAAAACTAATCGCTACTTTCAAACGTTGTTCAGCTGGCTTGGTCTGATTGATTTCTTCAAACTTGTCAAAGTATTCCATGGCTCGAGGAGTTGAAGCCTTGTTCCCACCAACATGAACCGTAAACATCGCATTATACTTACCTTTATTTGAACGTTCGTTCCAGTTATCAAAGATATCCTTTACTACCAGATTTACATGTTCCTCACTGGTGTCATAGACACTGGCTTTTACATTATCATCGATATCATCTGCTGTCGGATTTTCGGGAGCTGCAATTGTTTCTTTAAACTCAACATTAAATCCCAAAACATTTCGATCAGCAATCGCTTCTTTAATCGTGTAGGCATGAAGAAGTTCTCCAAAAATTTCTTTTGTAATTGGGAACTTAGGCGTCCCCGTATATCCTACCCAAGCTGCATGAGGTAGTGCTTGACGGATTTTCTCCAGCATATTATCATTGTCACTGCCATCTCCAGTAGACCTGTGTGCTTCATCCACAATAAAGAGAATATTATCTTTAATAGGCTTAAAATCATCTCTAGAGACATAACGAGACATTTTTTGAATACTAGTCACAATGATATTTTTATCACTTTTGACCGTCAACTTCCGATGTAAAGCCGAAATATTGGCAGTATCTGTAACGATACCATCTTTGCTTTCAAAACCAGCAACTGGATCATAGGCTTGGTAAGCTGAAACTGTTTGTTCTGTCAGTGCGATACGGTCAACCAAAAAGATAACTTTACTAACATTCGGTAAGCGACTAGCCAGCCAAGCTGTCTTAAAGCTTGTAATGGTCTTCCCACTACCTGTCGTATGCCAAATGTAACCTAGTTTACCATCTGAATAACCAAAATCATGTTTACGTACTTTATCAATCACGCGCTTCGTAGCATACACTTGATAGGGACGCATGACTTTAATACTCTCTTTATTCTTGGTCCCATCAAGGATCATGTATTGGGTTGCTAAATTATGTGCCATCGGGATGGATAGCACTTTGTCTGCAAATTCCTGCCAACGACGTACTGGCTTAGCATCTTCTTCATTCTGCCAGTTAAATGCAAAAGCCTGATTGAAACTTTCCAGAGTACTATTAGCCATGTAGCGTGTTTCATAAGGAGTCATGGCTACTAAAATTTGAAGAGTCGAAAAAATATCACTATATTGCTTTTCTGCTATATATTGTTTCATCTGGTTAAAAGATTCTTTCGTTCGATGTAACGCCTTCTTCAACTCAATTTGAATAATCGGAAGACCATTGATAAGGAGAGTAATATCAAAACGGCGATCCTGTTTACCGTCGACTATCTTAGGACGACTAATATGATTCACCACTTGATAAACAGTATTTCCTCCGCCAACCTGATCTTGATCAAATACTGTTAAAAAAACATGCTCTCCACTATCTAGATCCACCTCAATTTCAGAATATCCATTAACACCATAAAGAAATTGACCTGCTTGATAGGGAGTTTTTAGTTCTGAGATTTGTTTTTTTACTTGTGCGAACTCTGTTCGAGATAATGATCCACTTAGTTTCCCACGATTGTTCTGCTCTAGAATATTTTTGAAATTATCCCAAAGAGCTTCCGTATTTTTCACATTTTCCAGATACTCCCACTGCTTCACTCCCCCAATATTTGTTAGATAAGTAATGACTTCTTTTTCAAAAGCTAATTCTGATTTATTTTTATTTTCACTCATGTGATTGGCTCCTTAATATTTGTTCGAGGCTAGTTTGGACAGTTGCTTCCAGTAATTGACTATATTTTCTAAGCTGTGTTTGCAATAGTAATAGCTGTTCATAGGCTTGACCTATTTTTTTTTGCTCCTCTATTGGAGGTAGGGGAATACGGATCCTCTCCAGTGACTTAACAGGTATTCTCATAGATGTACCTGTTCCTTGTATCTCACGTTCCTTTTGACGTTGAACATCCCGAGATTGATTAAAAAGATAGAGAAAGTAAAATTTATCTAACCTTCCCTTTATGTTCACCTTGATAAAATTTAAAGTTAGAATTTTCCCTTCATTATCTTTCCCAACAATCGTCGCTAATCGCAATGGGCTACTGATAACTACATCTCCTGCAACGAGAGACAGCGAAGTTTCATAACATTTATCAGTCGCTAGCGTATGCGACTTTGGTTTTAAATCTGACTCAAACGAAGCCTGATCATAAAAACGAAGAGACTCCTGATTCTGCTTCTCAAACCTAGTCGGATTTACACCAGATGTAAATGAAAGAAGATCTCCTAATTGATAATAGTCCATCAAATTCTCCTCCCGTAATTGTTTCTTTTATTCTACACCTAAACAAATAATTTGTCAAATGTTTTTTGTAATATTTTTTTATTACAAAAAATTGTATATAGAAGCCTCATTTCTAAATAATAGAATACTTATTAACGCTTGGGAACAGCGGAAG
>NZ_JAPVZL010000019.1:0-5675 GCF_041432365.1 Streptococcus sp. 20925_1_69 | reverse complement strand
AGATGTAAACCCTTAATTTATTTGTGGGCCTCTGCCCACACCCGACCAGCGTTGGACGCTGGACCCCGCCTCTGAAAAACAAGGTTCTTCTGTTTGTTTTTCGAACGGCTTTCACAATCTAGCACAACGACAGCGCCGCGCAAGGTACGTCTTCGACTTTCCTCCTTGACGCTTTGCTTGATCGTCGTGCTTTTTTAGATTGTGCCGACGAAAAACAAACATTTAGAACTACCTAAAGCTTAAATATTTCTCTTTGAACTCGAGTAACATTTTAAGTTGCTGTTCTTCAGAATAAGCATCTTCTAAAGCCGAGAATGGCGGATAGCCGAATTCTTCAAGGACTGAACTCATTTCAAGTTTAATCGCTGAATAATCATCAAAATCTTTTCGACCAGATTTTTTCATAGCATTACTACAATCATCAGCAAATGCTTGCATAAAATCCGATGTCATAAATTTTTGAAGAGTTATGTCAGTATACTCAGACCATTCATCCTCAGAAGCGTCTTGACGTTCTTTTGCATTGAACATCTGTTTCCAATTTATCATGTCGAAACATTCCTTTCTTTTATTGATACATTTATGATACCATATTTTATTTTCAATGTCAACAATGTTCGTCGTTTTTTTAAATTTTTTACCATTTTTGCAACATTACAATTGACAAGTTGTTATTTTTGATATACAATTAGTGTATACAAAATCAACAAACAGATATACAAAAAGGAGATATTCACTATGCCAAGATATACAACTTTAACAGATTTCGTGAACACTCAAATTGAAAAATTTGATATTCCAGATACCGAAAAAAATCGGAACAAACTTAGAATTAAGTTCACGAGAGAGCTTCAAAGGCTCGGATACTGGGACACTGCCGAAAAAAAAGTAATTGGTCGTAACGAAACACGATTATTTTCAGACCAACAACTAAATCACTTATCTATTGAAGTTGAACCTTATCTATTAAAGCAAGGAAATGTAGATATAGAAGAACTCGAAGAGTATCGTCAAAACCTTGAAAACTACGTAGAAGAAATAAGAAATCAAACAAATGAAAGTTATCAGCAACAACTTGAGACAGAGCAATATGAACCGCCGAAAGTTACAAAAAAGGAAGCAATGGAAGTTATGATGACCGCTTTATTTGAAAAATTTTTTGAACCGCTCGACGTTCAAAAATGGAATCAAGACAAAGCTACAATCCATTTTGCAGAATTATCAGATATGACAGATACTGATTATGTACTTGCTTCAATAAGATTAAATAATCCAGTACAATCATATACTAAAGAAAAATGATATAATAGAGATAGCATTTAGATATAAAAGGTGATATCATGGCAGAAAACAAACAGGTACAAATTATAATACGTACCACACAAGAAGAAAAAAATATCATCACACAGAAAGCCAAAGATAAAGGCATTTCTGTAAATGAGTTTATAAAAAGAATTATTCTAGAAGACGATATCAAAGCAGATATCACCGATAATATCAATGATAGCAACAATGATATCACTAACGATATCATCGAAATCTTAAAAGACCAGTTGAAAACAAAAGATATGCAAATCGCAAATCTTCAGCAAATTATATATAATCGTGATACAAAACTGATAGAAACATCAAAAAAATGGTGGGAATTTTGGAAATAAAAAAAGCGAATACTTCGCTTTTTATAACACATCACATTTCTTTATCAATGATTTTATATCTTTTCTTTTTTGTTTATGACTATACTGCTTATTATGATTTAATTTATCTGTCTTAAATAATGAAATAGGAATATAAAAATCCGAAAACTCATCTTTTCTAAGAAAAAGATAATAACGCTTAGGATTATCTCTATGAGGTTGAAATTCAATAAGTAAATGCCACTTTATATGTGTGACTATACCACTGTAATCATTAACATATTTCCAATAACCATTTTTTGATATTTGAGTATCCATAAAATATGCTAAATCTCTAGCTAATTCTAATCGTCCTGTCAAATCGGCAAACTGTCTTGATGTAAATATTTTTTTGTAATAATTACTATTTGTAATATCTCCATTTAAAACATTATTTTTTAAACTTTTAAACAATAATGCCTTATCTACAATACTTTTCGAAGAACCATCAGGCAAAAATTTATTCAAATTTTCTAAATATTGAAATCCAAAAAGATGATAAAAATTTTTTGATTCAAATTTCACTAAAATTTTCTCATCATTAAATTCCATCTCATAAATAGAATTTTCTAGAGAACTATAAGTTCTAATAGCTTCTGTCAGTAACAAACACATTAATAAATATCTCCAGTATAATCAAAATGAGACTCTCTTTTGAGAGTCTCATTTCTTCCGGCTTAAATTCTCGTTCGCGGAAACCGTCCCCAAATCGATAGCTCATTACCCTAATCACGAGATAACTAAAGTAAATCATAGCTTACGTAATAACTATATTACACCACATTATATCACTTTTGTCAAGTTTATAAAATAAATTTTTTTAAAAAAACCTATTTTATAAGTCTTTTCAAATGCTCCTAGGTCATTAAATCCGTGACTATATAAATCGCAAACATAGAATTTCATTGGCTGATTAGTCAGTCCGTCGCAAGTATAGAACCCTCTGAAATCTTCAACGTTTCCAGCCGTTGCAACTTCTCCGAATGCCATTCGTTGAATGTCAGAGTTTGCAGATCCAAGAAGTATCTTGGTAGCAAACTGCTGACGTATCTTTTGCGGTAGCGTATCAGTCGAGGGGTCTTGCGTGCTAGCAATAACAGAGACACCCACCGAGCGCCCTCTTTGAATGATAGCCGTTAAGTCGGCCACAAACTTTTTAGACTGCTTAGAATCCATCAGAGCGACGATAGAGCCGATTTCATCAGCAACCAGCACAACAGGTTGAAGCCCAACTTCTGAAGCTTTCAGACCTATTTTTTGACGTTTCTGCACCTCATTAGCCATTATCTGCTGACGTTCCTTGATGATAGCTAGAATGTCTTCTAGCTGCTCAAAAACTGGGTCAATATCCGATACAATTTTATCAGCTGGATAGAAGCCTTTAAACGAACTAAACTCGTCCTTTCCGTCTATAAATCTGACGTCTGCGCCCATGCTGAAAAGCTGGAGTATTATTCCAAAAAGTACCGTTGTTTTCTTGCTTCCAGTTCGACCCCATACGGCTATATGGGCTCTTTCTGAAAGGTTAACCTCTAGCCCCTCTTGTAACTTGATGATATACTTTTCAGCCTTTATATCTTCGAGGGTCGCTGGTCGCCAAGTTTTATCTGTTCCCACGTCTTCGAGTACAAATTTATAAAACAGTCCGTCCGTCGTAATCATTGCAGACGTGACCGCATAGGCTCCCAGCTTTCCTCTGAAGCTGGAATTGATATCCTCTGTGAGCTTATCGACATCATACATACCAGCTAATTTCTCAACTTCTACGCTTATATGTGACGGTCTGCTATCGCACACCGTCACGCTAGGAACTGAGATAAAGGGGGTATCTTGTAGCCGATTAACTGACATAGTAGCCAATAAGCTTTTAGTGACTGCCTTTTCTGCCTTTTTCTGCGTGATATATTTCCCGATTGTCTTCGCTTTGATCACTGACTTTGTCAGCGAATACGCTCGCCAAATCGTCAATATAGCGACCAGCGACCACAAAGCAACTTGAACAAGTTTAATCGATACAACCAGCCCCAGCACTAAAGACAGAACGGCTAAGGTTAAAACCAAAGCCCACCACATCCAATATTGCGAATAGAAAGACACTTTATAGACGTTCTGAGCGTTCTTTTTGTAGGTTGTAGCCATTATTTGCCACCCCCTAAAAACTCGCTCAAATAATGGTTTATAGTCTCATCTGACAAGGTCTGACTATTCACGTATAAACGATTTTGCTTCTTTGAAAAATCAGTAGATTTTTCAGCTTTTTGAAGCAAATCGTAAATATCAAAACCTCGCTCATTTCCTATGATTTCAAGCAGAGAAAGAGAGGGCAAGACTGCAACACGTAACCACTCCAGCAAGTCTCCCAGCATTACATCACGTTCTGCAAGACTAAAGTCTATCGTCTCATCATACTCTAAAAACTTCTCCCACCATTTTGTTTTATACCACCGATTTTTGTTAGTGTCCCCACGTTTAGGGGTCAAAATCTCAAGAAGATTACGAAGCGACGTTTTAAAAATCTTGTCGATTTTATCGCCATTTAAAAACTCATCAATGATTTTCAAAGCGTATTTTTTAGAATAACTAATCTCGTAACGTTGCCAAACTTCTTTCCCAGTCCTCGCCCAATGGTCTCGGACTTCGGTTGGAAATAATTCGTTCTTGCTCTCATACTGCGCTTTTTTGTCATAAAAACGAGCATACACATTCCCACGGCTTCCATTTTGAGACCGAGCGTTTCCGATGTAAATTGTCTGCCCCAGCGATTTTCCGTTTTGGTCTGATGTTTTAACGATATTGTAGGACTTACGAGATGAGCGATAATGCCCTTTATTCAGTTTTTTCTCAATATCGGAAAATCTTACTGTCTCGTCATAATCATCAAGAGCCAAGTCAATCCGTGTGAAATTTACTCCACCGTACTCTTTTAGAGTTCTAAAAATAGAAACCCAATCGGTATCCCATTTTTCAGCTAATTCAGTCGACCCCTGACCCGTGAAAACCACGGTCATTGTCCGACTAGAATTTTTGTGCCAAGGCTTCTCGGGGTCATTCCAAAAGACGTTTACATAATTTCGATAAGTTGCCCCCGAGTTGTAAAAAAATCGCCCAGGGATTTCATCAAATTCTGCTAAATCATAATCCAAAATTTTCAAAAGTTGATGGTCTAACGTCTGCTCTTCATCTTCAAATGATACCGAAAAAGCCAGCCAGTCTACTTTGTATTTCTGCATGTCTTTTCCTCGTTCTATCTGTGTAGTATTTTATAAGGTCTAAACCGTTGATATATAAGGGCTAACGAGCATTTTTACTTGTACGTGTAGCCCCCATGATTATTGAGGGGGGCTACCTGCTGGAAACAAGTTCCAGCAGTACCCTCAATATCTTAGTTAGTAGTCAGCAATCTGACCTTTCTGCTCAATGAAAATCATATTTGCTGACTTGATATCATAGCCAAGACCAGCGACCTTGTAAGCCTGCAAAAGTTCAAATTGTCTATCTTCTGATAGAACAATTTTAACCATTTTACCAGTGCCAAATTCGACAAATGTATATGTGAGACCGTCAGACGTTTCAGAACGTTTATCCTTGCCGTTCTCATCTTTTACCTTATTTCCAAACCTATCTTTAAGTTTTGGAAAATGAGGGGTCGGATTAACTCCGACATTGACTACTACTACATTGTTAAACAACGTAAGACTTGCGTTTGTTGTGTTGCTCTGACTTTGCAAAGCTTTCAATTTTTCCAATTGTGACATATAAAAAATGTCCTTTCTAAAATGTTGTGTCGCTTACCACGACCTGCAAACACTTTAGAAAAGACACTCTACTTTTATTTAACCACCCTACTTGACCCACTGAGGCCTTTTTTGGTATAATGGTCTTGTTCGAAAAAAAGTGAGAGTCTTACTGAGTTGACTGCCAGGTCTAGGTAAGACTTTTTTGTTGTCTGTTAGTTGTTCGAAGACTAGCAGACATTTTTATTTTACATCAATTTTTTTT
>NZ_JAPVZL010000018.1:0-6028 GCF_041432365.1 Streptococcus sp. 20925_1_69 | reverse complement strand
TTTGGTGTCACTACCTTAGTATTGGCTGGTACAGGAGTTTTTTCTTTTACAGTTTTTCCTGTTTTTTCTCCTGTTAATCCATCTGCTACTTTTGGATTTGCATCTTCTGTATCTGGAATTCCATCGTTATCATCATCTGGATCCGTCACATCTGGGATGCCGTCGCCATCTGTATCACGTAGAATTGTAACTGGAACATCCTTAGTAACTGTCTCGTCACCATTTTTAACTTTAACTGGAATCGTAATTTTACGTTCTTCTTCTTTTGGTTTCCAATCTGTGACAGTTGGTGTGCCAGTTAAATTACCATCGCCATCTACTTTCAATCCATTGACTGGTGTTTCTGTGGTGATTGTTGAACCTGGTTTGTTTGGTGTCACAACCGCAACTGGTGTAGTTTCTTCTTTTTCCAGAACTGGTGCTGGTGGAGTAACTTCAGCTCCCAAACTACCATTTGCTGTTCCTCTAGCTACTGGACTCTCAAGAACTACATTATCAATTCTCTTAGAAACTTTTGCAGTTACTTCTGTTTTATCTGCAATTTCAGCATCAGAAATTGTCACAACGCCTGCAGGGGTTACTGACACTTTATCAGCTGTCTTACCATTTACAGTCCAAGTATTTCCTGATTTCGTAACCGTTACAGTTTCTGGAGTTGTCTTACCTGTTGGTACATAAGTAAGGGTGATAGTATCAATATCTTGTGGATTAGTACTATTAGGGCGTGTTGGTGGGGTAATTGTCACACTACCATTCTCATGTCCAACTACGCTAGGCACTGTTGGCGTTACTGCTAACACTACTTGACGCTTAATTTCTGCAGGTGCAAATGTTGTTCTAGTTGTACTATTTACATCCGTAATAGAATTTTTGCTAGTATCTGGGAATACTGCTGTTGCATTTCGAGTATATTTCCCTGAGTTATCTAGTGTTGTTCCTGGATCTAATTTATCACCTTGTTTCCATGTCCACGTCATACCACTTGGTAAATAATTGTTTCCACGATCTGCTTTATCTTCACTATCTACAACCTTAAGATATCTATGAGCATCAATATTTTTACCACTATTGGCTACATTCAATGTTGAAGCTACTGGTACTTTTGCGATACCATTTTCAAGGTTTCTAGTCTCAATATCAACCACTCGATATTTGAATTTCAAATCACGGCTATCAGTAGCACTGCTTCCTTCAACATGTAGAGTAGCTTCATGTTCTCCTAAAGTTTCAGTATTCAATACAGTACCTGAAGACAAGCGAGTTGCATATGGATTTGCTTCAGTTTTTCCTGTTTGAGATGTAAATGTAGAAGCGGTTACTCCTTTTGGAAGTCCTCCCTTAACTTCTACTTTAGAAATCACACCTGAGTTATCCCATACCTTCAATTCAGGGTTAAATGTAGCGCCACGATAGACTGTAAAGATTGGTGAATTAGCTGTTTCTGTTAATGGAATACCATTTAAAGTAGCTTGTGGTTTTTGAACATCTTTTGCTGTTGCTTTTGCTGGATCTGAATCAGCACCATTTCCATTTTTGGTAACTACTGTTACTTCTGTGTTATCTTTCACCTTATCTGCTGGAATAGTGATTTCCCCTGTATTGGAATCAATTCTAACTTCCGGATTATTCACAGTCCATTTGCCATTTGTTCCTTTAGTTCCAACAGCTGTTTTCGGAGTATTATCTTCCCCTGTATAGCTTACAGTAATCTTATCTGCTTTTGCTGGATTTTGTGGTTTACCTGTAACATCACCATTGTCTTTTGCTGTTGCTACTGGTTTAGCTGGCTTAGAAAATTTCGCTGTTGCTTTTGCTGGATCTGAATCAGTACCATTTCCATTTTTCGTAACTACTGTTACTTCTGTTCCGTCTTTTACTTTATTTTCCGGAATCGTGATTTCTCCAGTATTTGGATTGATTTGTACTTCTGGAGTATTTACTGTCCATTTTCCTTTCGGATCTTTAGTTCCAACAGCTGTTTTTGGTTGATTATCTTCTCCAGTATAGCTTACAGTAATTTTATCTGCTTTTGCTGGATCTTGTGGTTTACCTGTAACATCACCATTGTCTTTTGCTGTTGCTACTGGTTTAGCTGGTTTAGAAGATTTTGATGTTACTTTAGCTACTGGACTTTCAAGAACTACATTATTATCAATTCTCTTAGAAACTTTTGCAGTTACTTCTTTACCATCCGCAACTTCAAGATCAGAAATTGTTACAACACCTGCTGGAGTTACTGATACTTTATCGGTTGTCTTACCATTGACTGTCCAGTTATTTCCTGATTTTGCAACTGTTACAGTTTCTGGTGTAGTCTTACCTGTTGGTGTATAAGTAAGTGTGATTGTATCAATATCTTGCGGTGTAGTACCATTAGGACGTGTTGGTGGGGTAACTGTTACACTACCATTTTCATTGGCTACTACGCTAGGGGCTGTCGGCGTTACCGCAAGAACTACTGGACGCTTGATTTCTGTCGGTGCAAATGTTGTTCTAGTTGTACTATTGTTATCTGTTACAGAACTTGGGAATTGCGCTGTAGCATTTCGAGTATATTTCCCTGAATTGTCTAATGTAGTACCTGGATCTAAGTTGTCTCCAGCTTTCCACGTCCAAGTCATACCTTGAGGCAAGTGGCTATTCCCACGATCGCTTTGATCTTGGCTATCTACAACTTTAAGATAATTATGAGCATCAACATTTGTACGGCTATTTGGTACATTTAAAGTTGAACCTACTGGTACTTTCGCGACACCATTTTCAAGATTTTTTGTTGCAATATCCACAACACGGTACTTGAATTTCAAGTCACGGCTGTCAGTAGCACTGCTTCCTTCTACGTGAAGAGTAGCAGTATGTTCTCCTAGTGTTTGTGTATTCACTACTGTTCCTGAAGATAAACGAGTTTTATACTTCTTATCTTCTGAACTTCCATCTTTACCTGTTTGAGCTGTAAAGCTAGAAGCACTTACTCCGCCCGGAAGATTTCCAACTGTTACTTTTGAGATTTTTCCTGAGTTATCCCATACCTTAAGTTCAGGGTTAAAGTCAGCACCACGATAGACTGTAAAGATTGGTGTATTGGCTGTCTCTGTTAGCGTAATGCCATTTAAAGTAGCTTGTGGTTTTTGAGTATCTTTCGCAGTTGCTTTAGCTGGATCTGAATCTGCACCATTTCCATTCTTCGTAACTGCAGTTACTTCTGTTAAATCTTTTACTTTATTAGCTGGGATTGTAATTTCCCCAGTATTTGGATCAATTCGAACATCTGGATTATTTACAGTCCATTTGCCGTTTGTTCCTTTAGTTCCTTCAGCTGTTTTTTGCTTGTTATCTTCACCTGTGAAGCTTACTTTGATTTTATCTACTTTTTTTGGATCTTGTGGTTTTGCAGTTACATCCCCATTATCCTTAGCTGTTGCTACTGGTGTTTGAGCTTTGTCATCTACAACATGCACGGGAGCATCAACAATAAATTTTCCACGTTCAGGAATAGTGACTTCCACTTTACCATACACAGGTGCATTTGGTGCTGTAGGTCTTGATACATCTGGATCTTTAAACCAACGATATGTTGTACCTGCAGGTAATTCATTTGGATTCGCAATACTGTTGTAAGCGTCTGGAATGACCCCTACTTTAGTACTTTGCGGTTTAGATTTTGGTTTTAAGTCATATTTAGCAGCTTCTTCAGGTTTTAGCGGTAAAGTACCGATAATGGCGTTTTGACCGTTTCTATATCGAATTAGTCCATCTGTTGAGTATCCGCCATAGGCAAGATACGGATCATTCGCTAAACGTTTTTTAATATCCGCAAGCATCGGATTATTTTTATTTTTATTACCCCAATCCGACATAATGCTTTGATCTAACTCATCACCTTCAAGAATTTTTGTTTTGAAAGTAATAATTGTACGTTGACCAGCAACGACGTTCAGTTTATCTTCGATTACCCCTCTAGCAAGGTTATAAATTAAACCACCTGTTGTAATACCGTACATATCTTTCACACGTGAAGCTGCATCTGGATTACGATCGGTACCATCTTTTCTAGAATCACGATAAATATTTTTTCTCCAACTATTATCAGGATTAGCATAATCCATCCAAGAACCTATATTTTCACCATAAGTTGACCCTGAACGGCGTTCACCATTTTTAACATAAGCTCGAGAAAACGTGTTTTCATACTCCCATTTTGATGCACTTGCATACTCTTGATGAGATATTTGACTTCCATCTTTATATTTTGTATAAGTGAAGTCATACGGATCTCCTACAGTACGCGGAATAGCAAGTGATATTTTCTTAGAAGAACCCGCAAGAGCATTTTCCGCTGGACCTGAATCTACGATCCAGTAATAATATTTATTTCCATCTTTTTCGATACGCTCTTCACGATACACACGAATATTATCGTAGGCTTTATCAGCAGTCCCTACACTTACGAAGGCATATTGCTTGGTATCTGGTGAATATACATCACGCTCTGAATAGTTAAGCATTGGGTTTTTATTCCAACCAACACCAAAGTCTGTTTTTCTTGTTTCACGAACGTTACTTGTTCCACGTCCTACTTCTTTTCCGTTCTTTTTGACTACGGCTGTAATAGTAGCACCTTTCACCATCAACTTAGGGTCTACATTAACTGTAAAATATCCGTTTGATTGAGATTTAGTTGTGTATTTTTTCCCACCAATTGATATTTCAACATCAGCTTCTGACGCTGTATATCCATCAACCTGAGCTACACCAGCTAAACTATCATTGAATGCCACTGTGTCTACTTGACTTACTGTAGTATTATAAACACTTTGACCATTGACTACTAATTCAACTTTATCTCCCACTTTAATACCTGGTGCATTTAATTTAAAAGCTCCAGTATCATCTAGTTTAGACGTAAGTATCTTTTGGCCATTTCTCTTAATTTCAATTGTTGAAGATGGCGTTGCATATCCTGTGATAAATCCAGAGTCCGCTACAACTATCCCAAGACTCCCACGTTTAGTCGTTTTATCAATAGGTGCAGATCTTAGATTAGAACCTTGTCCCATACTTTGACCATTACGTGAGTCACGAGCACCTGAAGTCAAACGTGTTGTAGCATTTTTAACAGAATTAAACATTCTCTTCACAAGTTTGTTCATTTCTTCAACATCATTCAGAGAAACTGTTGTGTTTTCAAGAACTTCTTGCGCCAATCCCAATAGTTCATTGGCTTTTTCAAGAACTTCTTTGCTTGTCTCATGCTCAGGCAATTCCAAAACAGCTGCCTGCAATTGATCTACAGATACTTTCAAGGCTTCTTTTTTAGCTGATACAGTTTGACTCTCTTCGCTTGCTCTTACTTCAGAAGAAGATGCGCTCGCTGGTTTTTCAGCCTGCTTCTCAGTTTTATCTACTTGAACCTCAGTTAGTTCCTTGGCAGCTGATAAAACTGTCACATCTTTAGACAAGACTTCTACAAGCTCATCGATATCCTTTTGAGCTAGGTCAGAATTTTCTAGGGCTTCTTTCCCTTTTTGAAGTCTGTCTTTAACAGGTGAGACTACTGAATCGTCAAGGTTTAATTTAGTTGAAAGAAGAGAATTTAGTTCTTCAACTACTTTTCTCAACTTAGTTTTATCAACTGTAGGCGCTTGAGTTTCCAAGGATTTATTTACTTCATCTACTTTGTTTCCAGTAGGTTCCGCAATACCTTGAGGCGACTTAGCCTCATCTTTAGGACTTACTACACCCGCAGCAGATGGTGCAGTATTTTCGCTTACACTATCCGCACTCGCAACGCGTGCACCCAAAAACATCAGCGCTGCTACAGCAACTGAAGCCGCACCAAAACTGTATTTACGAATAGAAAAGCGCAAGACTTTTTCACGTTGCTGTCGCTTTACTTTATATGAATTCGATTTGTGTTCCATTTGTCCTCCTAAGGGCAATATAATATAGAAAAAGCAATCTTTATAACTTCAACCCCTTAAAAAGAGTTAAGCTATAAAAATCACTATGATGATCGCTATCAGCAAAT
>NZ_JAPVZL010000017.1:0-7188 GCF_041432365.1 Streptococcus sp. 20925_1_69 | reverse complement strand
TCTTCCACTTTTGGCGCTGGTGTTGCTGGCTTCTCTTCTTTCGGTGCCGGTGTCGCTGGCTCTTCCGCTTTTGGTGCTGGAGTCGCTGGTTCTTCCACTTTTGGCGTTGTTTCCACTGGCTCTTCTGATTTTGGTGCTGAAGACGCTGGTTCTTCCACTTTTGGTGCTGGCGATACCGACTCTTCAGCTTTCGCTGCCGATACTGCTGGTGTTTCCACAACTACTGGTGTCGTTTGTTTAACAGTAGTCCTTTGCTCTCCAGTCACAATATCTGTCTTTGTTTCAATTTCATAACTTTGACAGCTACCAGAATTATCAATCGACACTCGCTGTCTTTTGACTTCTGTATTTCCATCTTTTAGAAAAGCTTCTTCGCTAAAATACAATTTATTATTGGCAAAAATCAAATCTCTATTTGCAATACGATTTATCTCAACCAAACTATCAACAGATAGCCCTGTTGCTTCACTAATAGCACTCAGTGTATCTCCCCACTTAATTGTGTAGTGTGATAAATTGTCTATATGTTGAATATCAGCTTTTACTTCTGCAACTGTTCTGGCTACCCAAACACCATCTTGTTCATTAGCGGAAACAGTTGGAGCTAAAAAGCCCAGCCCCAATAAAATCACACCTGTCGCAACAATTGCACCAGTTCTTAATTTTCTAAAGCCACGTAGGGATAATGTCCCTCTAACATTTGTTTGTCTCATTGTTTTCCTCACTATTTTATATTTTTAAAAGGCAAAGTCAGCCACAGCAGGCTCATCTACCTTTGCAGTCTGGATAGGTATCTACAGGTTTTCTATTTATTTAAAAGCAAATTATGAATAAATTTTTATGCATATTTGAATATAGAAATTGCAAATTTTCCCTCCACTGAACTCCACGATTTTAGTATATCATATCCACCAGCAAAAGTACAAAGAAAGCGATTGAAAGCAATGATTTTCACCACTGCTTTCGGCTCTATTTTGTATTGTTAAATATCCATTCTCTATCCACCTTTCTTGAATAGAAAAACAAGATGTAGTTTTTATTCCAGAATAATTTTTTCAAACTTATTCACCATCCAGCAAGAGCTCTTTTGGTTGTTTTCTAAGGAGATTGCTTGAAGCAAGCGCCATAACGAGAACCACTAGAACCAAGGCAAGGACAAAGACGATGATAAAGTCCGATGTCTGAATGGAAATATCTAGACTCGATAAGGTCTTACTAAAGCCATCTACTTCTGCACCACCACCAAGGTTAGAGGCTTGAGCAGCCTTGCTAGCCTGTTTAGCAACACCTGAAGTCACATTGGCAAGGACAGTATTTCCGATTGCACGAGCTGTGTAGTTGGCTAAGAAGTAAGCAGAAACAAGAGCAGGGATGGCAATCAAGATAGATTCGGTGATGAATTGACCCAAGATACTTGCCTGCTTGAGACCGATAGAGAGGAGAATTCCCACTTCCTTGCGACGGGCGTTGATCCAAAGACTAAGCAAGAGTGCAAGGAGAAGGACTGAGAAGCTCAAGCTACCCCAGAAGAGGAGGTTGGCCATCTTGTACATACCAGAAATGGATTGCTCTAGAGCTGGGTAGTTAGAGGAACTCTTAACGAGTGTGTAGCTCTTCCAGTTGATACCACTGATGCCATTCAACTCTTTCATAACATCATCCAAGTTCTTGTCTGCTGTTACAAAGAAGGTTGCGTCCCCATAAATAGCTGTGTCTTCTGTGTATCCATAAAGTTTAGCAGCCGTATGTATGTCTGTGATAGCTGTATTTTCATAGAGTTCTTGTGAGTAGGTTACTGCTGACTTATTATGACCATCAAAGAGTCCCTTGATTGTCACTTCGACTGTTTCCTTGGCACCTTTTTCATTGTCTGCATCGTAGATATTAGAGTCCAGTTTAACCTTGTCCCCTACTTTCCAGCCGTATTTGGCTGCCAAGTCCTTGTGCAGGAGGATCTTGTCCTTGTCGTCGTTTGTTAAGTGCTCTCCTTCAACTAGTTTATAAGAGCCAGAGACAAACTTGTCTTCTTTAGAGGAGTCATTGACACCTGTAATCATCAAGCTACTTCCAAAATGTTTGGCACGGTCAGGAGTCAGATTTTTCTTGGTTTCTGGCGTTTCGATGAGTTCATAGCCAGTCAAATCTCCGATAGCGTTGATGCGTTTAACATAAGACTCGATGGCCTTGTTTTCGGTGATTTTTTTGATATCTTCACCCTTGATATTCCCAGCACCACGTGGCGTCCCTTGATTAACGCGACGATTGATTTGCATGGAGAAGCTATTGGTGATATTTTTAAATGTCTCCTGAGAAGCCTTGGCAGTAGCTCCCTTGATCGACAAGCCGACCAAACTCAAGCTCGCCATGAGGAGAATAATCAGGAAGATGACAATCGATTTGAAAAACTTCCTTGTAACATAGGCAAATGCGTTGTGTAACATAGGTTCCCTTTCTAGATTTTATTCTATTTTATAGTTCTAATACTCAATGAAAATCAAAAAGCAAACTAAGAAGCTAGCCGTAAGCTGTACTTGAGTACGGTAAGGCGACGATGACGTGGTTTGAATTTGATTTTCGAAGAGTATAACAGAAAAAGTTCGTATTATTTCGTCGTATTGCGAGTTTCAGTCAGTTTCTTATCCTTCAATTCAAGTGTAATATCTGACGCTTGTGCCACTTCTTTGCTGTGAGTTACGACGATGACACATTTACCTGTTTTCTGGGCAAGTGATTTGAGCAGTTCGACAATATCTCCAGCAGTTTTAGGGTCCAGATTTCCCGTTGGCTCATCCGCTAGAATAACTGGAGCTTCTGAGACCAAACTACGAGCAATGGCAACACGTTGCTGTTGACCACCTGATAACTGGAGAACATTCCGCTTGATCTGACTTTCATCCAAACCAAGCTCAAGCAGTGTATCCTTGCTCGCCTTTTTATTGACCAAGCGGATATTTTCCAGTGGAGAAAGATAATCTATCAAGTTATAATTTTGAAAGACCAGGGAAATATGGTGCATGCGATGGTAAGAATAGCCCTTCTTACGAATATCCTCTCCTTGAAAAAGGATAGAACCTTCAACAGGACTATCTAGACCAGCAAGTAGGGACAAGAGAGTGGATTTTCCTGCTCCTGACTCACCAATAATACTGTAAAATTTCCCGGGTTCAAAATGATAATTGATCTGATATAGGACTGCTTCAGCAGTGTTTTTATAACGGTAGGTAAGGTCTTGTAATTGTAATAAAGTCATGATTTCTCCTTCTTATACTCAATGAAAATCAAAGATTAAACTAGGAAGCTAGCCGCAGGTTGCTCAAAGCACAGCTTTGAGGTTGCAGATACAGCTGACACGGTTTAAAGAGATTTTCGAAGAGCATTAACTAATAGATGATAAAATTTCCTTAGGCGATTTTCTAAATAAAAATAGGAAACAAAGGGCTACAGATAAGCAACTAAGCAGAACTAGAAAAACATAGGATTCTGCAAAAGATAGGATGCTGGTTGATAAACTGCTTGCTTTGGCTAGTGTATCTTGTAAGCTTACCTGATCTCCACTTGCTAGTAGTGTTTGGAGTAGGTAAGATGTGATTGCATTTCCTGCAACAAATGCTGGAAGCAAAGCTCCGAGAGATACCAAAACTACCTCTAAACAGAATTGTAGGAAGATTGAGCTCTTGCCTTTTCCAAGTGCCAGTAAAATTCCCACTTCGTAGACCCTTTCCCTCAACCAGAGAGACAAGACCAAAATCAAAGCCCCTGCTCCAGCTATCAACATCCCATAAAGGAAGATGGTCAGAAAGGTTTGGAAGGTAGCAACTGAGTCTTTGATTTGTTCAAAAGCCTTGTTTTCCTTTTCGACTTGATAGCCTTGATTCTCCAAAGACAAGTTTTCTACCTGCTTCATGAGTTCGTCCATTTCCTTAGGATTTTCTACATAGAAGCGCGCTGCACTAACTTGAGGTTCAGTATTGCCCAAAAGGGTTTGGCTACTTTCATAGTCTGTAAAGACCTGGTTTTCACTGAAGTCGGAAGACAAGCCTGTAAATTTCTCTTGTTTTTTACCAGAGAAGATTCCGACGATTTCATACTCAACTGTGTGTCCTTTGCCAGTTTCTGACTGACCAGCTTCTAAGATAATCTTATCATGAACGGAAAGACTATTCTTCTTAGCCAACTCTTCGTGGATGATGATTTTCTTTGAATCCCCTTTTTGAAGATGTCGCCCTTCTTTTAAGTTGAAAGCCGAGCTGGTAAAGGTCACATCCTTAGATGAATCTTCAAGAGCCGTTAAGCTAACCAAATTCTTATCCGCAGCTGACAAATCATCACGCTCCACGCTCTGCTCGCCACTCACCGCTTCCTTGTCTTTTAATTTTGCGACTGTCTCCAGTTCAGGAGAAACATTTTCCAGCCCCTTAATCTTGCTGACAGATGCTAGGTCTGACAACTTAAAAGTCTGACCATTTTCTATCTTCTTAATAGAAAAAGATGTATTGAGTGATTTGTAAAGATTGGTTTCCACTGTTTTGTTGGACTTCATCAGCGTCAAACAGGCTGAAATTCCAGCCAATAGGACCAATAAAATCAGAAATAAAATAAAACTTCTCAGGCGTTTTCTGCTGACATAAGCCCAAGCTCTTTGGATTGGATTCATTTGTCACCTCCATATTTGTAAGACTATTATAAAACCCAAATATGAAATGTTTATGAAATACGAAAAAAGAACTAGAATTCTCACAAATGAGTGATTTTTCTAGTTCTTTTTGATTTACAAAGACTTTATGCAGGGAAAACTACTAAGGATCAGATGAGATCATCTATTTAAGCTTCCTCTTCATCATCTTTTTTCTTTTTGGCAAATAGCAAACCAAATGCTCCAAGAAGAGAGAGAACTCCGAATGCACCGGTAGCACGATCTGCTTTCGTACCAGTATTTGGCAATACTGCTTGCGGTTGAGAAACTGATGGATTCGTTTCTGACACTTCATTCGGCAATTGAGCAGGTACTTCAACTGTTTGACTTGGTTGTTCAGCCGGTTGAGTAGCTGGCACCTCAGCAGGGGTAACAGTATCCGGTCTAGGATTCGTATCGGCAGATGGCGTAGCTGGTCCTTGTTGACCGTCACCTGTTGGTCTAACTGGACTAACTTTCCTGAAGACATGAGTTACAACATCACCTTTAGTTTCTGTTCTTACAAATACATAATCTTCAATTTCACCATGTTCAAATGCTTCATTGGATTCACCTAATACTGCTGGAGCTTTCGCATCTGCTGGTTTCAACTCATTGCCATTTTCATCAATCCATTTAGTGATGATAAGCTGAATTTTTGGCAACTCAGTTGGTTCAGGAAGTTCACCATTTACTCCGCCTGCGAAGTCTGGTCGTTCATGAATAGGTGAGTCAGGTGTATTTACTCCTCCATTAAATTTTGGCAATTCTTCTTGAGTTTCTGGTCCTCCATTCACTCCACCATTAAATTCTGGTAATTCATGAATTGGCGAATCCGGTGCGTTTACACCTCCTGTGAAGTCTGGTACTTCTGGTTGTGTTTCTGGTTCTCCATTCACTCCACCATTAAATTCTGGTACTTCATGGATTGGCGAATCCGGTGCGTTTACACCTCCTGTGAAGTCTGGTACTTCATGGATTGGCGAATCCGGTGCATTTACTCCTCCATTGAATTCTGGATTTTCTAAAACTTCCGGTTCACCTTTTGCATAGGCAAATAACAATTCATCACGAGGAATATTATGAGTGACATTTGTTTCTGGATTAGTGATTGTTACATTTCCATCTGAAGCAACAATTACGTCTTTTCCTGGATTTGCTTTTTCCACTGATTCTTTAACTTTATCTTGTTCGTCTTTGCTTAGATTATTCAAATCTTTCACTGGAACTTTTTCGGTTGGTTTCACTGGATCGAAGTCTTGGTTGACTAACTCTGTTCCTGGAATATCGTGACTGATTCCTGTATTTGGATCGGTCACCGTTGCTGTTCCGTCGGCTCCGACCGTTACGTCCTTACCTGGGTTTTTCGCTTGGACTTTGTCTTTGACTTTGTCTTTTTCGTCTTGCGTCAACTCACTAGCTTTTTTCGCTGGGACTTTTTCAGTCGGTTTCACTAGTTCGAAGTCTTGGTTGACTAACTCTGTTCCTGGAATATCGTGACTGATTCCTGTATTTGGATCGGTCACCGTTGCTGTTCCCTCGTCTCCTACTGTTACTTCCTTGCCTGGATTCTTATCCTTGACTTTATCTGCCACTTGTTTTTTCTCTTCTGAAGTTAAGTGCGCTTTGTCTTTGACTGGAACTTTTTCGGTTGGTTTCACTGGTTCGAAGTCTTGGTTCACTAAGTCTGTTCCTGGAATATCGTGACTGATTCCTGTATTTGGATCGGTCACCGTTGCTGTTCCGTCAGCTCCGACCGTTACGTCCTTACCTGGGTTTTTCGCTTGGACTTTTTCTTTGACTTTGTCTTTTTCGTCTTGCGTCAACTCACTAGCTTTTTTCGCTGGGACTTTTTCAGTCGGTTTCACTAGTTCGAAGTCTTGGTTCACTAACTCTGTTCCTGGAATATCGTGACTGATTCCTGTATTTGGATCGGTCACTGTTGCTGTTCCCTCGTCTCCTACTGTTACTTCCTTGCCTGGATTCTTATCCTTGACTTTATCTGCCACTTGTTTTTTCTCTTCTGGAGTTAAGTGCGCTTTGTCTTTGACTGGAACTTTTTCGGTTGGTTTCACTGATGTGAAGTCTTGGTTCACTAAGTCTGTTCCTGGAATATCTTGACTGATTCCTGTATTTGGATCGGTCACCGTTGCTGTTCCGTCGGCTCCTACTGTTACTTCCTTACCTGGATTCTTAGCTTTGACGTTGTCTACCACTTGTTTTTGTTCTTCTAGAGTTAAGTGGGATTTGTCTTTGACTGGAACTTTTTCGGTCGGTTTCACTGGGGTGAAGTCTTTTACTGTTAAGTCTTTAACTGGGATGAGTACTGATTCGCCAGTTGCCTTATCCGTTACAGTAACATTGCCCTTATCATCCGCCTTAACATCGCTATTTGGATTAGATTTTTTAACTTCTTCTACCAATTTTTCTATTTCTTTTGATGTTAAATGTTCTGGATTTGGAACTACAAGTGGTAACGGTAGTTCAACGATAAAGTCAACTGCTGGATTTCCTTT
>NZ_JAPVZL010000016.1:0-9221 GCF_041432365.1 Streptococcus sp. 20925_1_69 | reverse complement strand
AGGTCCCGTAGTGTAGCGGTTATCACGTCGCCCTGTCACGGCGAAGATCGCGGGTTCGATTCCCGTCGGGACCGTTTAAGATAACGCAAGTTATTTTAGACTCGTTAGCTCAGTTGGTAGAGCAATTGACTTTTAATCAATGGGTCACTGGTTCGAGCCCAGTACGGGTCATATCTGCGGGTTTGGCGGAATTGGCAGACGCACCAGATTTAGGATCTGGCGCTTAACGGCGTGGGGGTTCAAGTCCCTTAACCCGCATTAAGATATAATAAATGAGCCGGCTTAGCTCAGTTGGTAGAGCATCTGATTTGTAATCAGAGGGTCGCGTGTTCAAGTCATGTAGCCGGCATTTTTAGATAGAAGAAAGTAGTGCGAACGTAGTTCAGTGGTAGAACACCACCTTGCCAAGGTGGGGGTCGCGGGTTCGAATCCCGTCGTTCGCTTAGAGAGGCCGGGGTGGCGGAACTGGCAGACGCACAGGACTTAAAATCCTGCGATTGGTAACGATCGTACCGGTTCGATTCCGGTCCTCGGCATAATATAATGAGCACCCTTAGCTCAACTGGATAGAGTACCTGACTACGAATCAGGCGGTTAGAGGTTCGACTCCTCTAGGGTGCATTTTTCTATTTAACTCGGGAAGTAGCTCAGCTTGGTAGAGTACTTGGTTTGGGACCAAGGTGTCGCAGGTTCGAATCCTGTCTTCCCGATATATGGCGGTGTAGCTCAGCTGGCTAGAGCGTCCGGTTCATACCCGGGAGGTCGGGGGTTCGATCCCCTTCGCCGCTATAATGATCTTGTTGGACCTTTAGCTCAGCTGGTTAGAGCTCTCGGCTCATAACCGAGTGGTCGTAGGTTCAAGTCCTACAAGGTCCATTTAAATAGTATGGAGGATTACCCAAGTCCGGCTGAAGGGAACGGTCTTGAAAACCGTCAGGCGTGTAAAAGCGTGCGTGGGTTCGAATCCCACATCCTCCTTTTGTATTAACGCGGGATGGAGCAGCTCGGTAGCTCGTCGGGCTCATAACCCGAAGGTCGTAGGTTCAAATCCTGCTCCCGCAATAAGGCTCGGTAGCTCAGTTGGTAGAGCAATGGATTGAAGCTCCATGTGTCGGCGGTTCGATTCCGTCTCGCGCCATTTTTACTTATAGTATGTATGCGGGTGTAGTTTAGTGGTAAAACTACAGCCTTCCAAGCTGTTGTCGCGAGTTCGATTCTCGTCACCCGCTTTGAACTTTGTTCAAATTACCAAGTTTTTAACTTGGGCGCGTAGCTCAGGTGGTTAGAGCGCACGCCTGATAAGCGTGAGGTCGGTGGTTCGAGTCCACTCGTGCCCATTAATTGGAGAATTACTCAAGAGGCTGAAGAGGACGGTTTGCTAAATCGTTAGGTCGGGTAACTGGCGCAAGGGTTCGAATCCCTTATTCTCCGTTTTATTGAGAGTTTATAACTCTTTTTTTGTATTTTTAAGAATAGTAGAATAAAAACTTCAGATTTGTAAAACTTAATTGGATTACTTATCTGAAGTTTTTTTCGCTCTTTGTCAACTGTATAGGGCTGAAGAAATACTAAATTTTTATATATTGTTAATTTTATGGTTGTACTAGTTTATTATTACTTCCAACTCTTGAGTGAAATTTCTCCGCTATTGAGCCAGATTTCTTTTCCGTTATCACATTGCACCAAAAGCTTTCCATTTTCAGAGATATTTTTAGCAAGTCCCTTGTAGTCTTTTTTATCCAGTGTGAAAGTAACTTCTTTTCCAAGAACGAATGACTGTTTTTTATATAGGTATAATAGCTCATCTGCTGGTGTTTCGAAGAAAGCACGCCAGATTTCTATGATTAATTCATTCCTTGTTATTGGAGCTGTAGTTTTAAATAAGCTAGCAGCTTTTTCTTTTAATTCTTGTGGGAAATCATTAATAGTAAAGTTGATTCCTACTCCAATAATGATATCTGTGACTAAGCCTGTTTCTACAGAGGTCATTGCTTCAGTGAGGATTCCTCCAATTTTATGATTGTTTAGGTAGATATCATTGACCCATTTTATGTCGACATCTATTAAAGTTAGGTTCTTAATGGCTTTGTAGACAGCTCCTGCTACAAGTAGTGTGTAGGATGGTAATTGGTCATATGGAAGATTTGGTTTAAGATGGAGGGTCATATAAATCCCACCTTGAGGAGAGTAGAAGGAGCGTTGAAAACGGCCACGCCCTGCTGTTTGATAGGAAGCTAGATAGAGGGTGTTTGCTTCATTCCCTAAATCAATTGCTTCTTTTGCATCGAGTTGTGTTGATCTTGTTTCGTGTTTAAAACTGATTTTAATTGGAAGATTTTGTTCTAGAAGTTCTGGAAGAATAAGGTCTCCATTCACCAGTTTATAGCCTTTGTTTTTGATACTATCAATTTCAATGCCTTCTTGTTCTAAACGCTTGATGGCTTTCCAAATTGATGTTCGAGTTAGTGATAGTTCTTCTGCAATTTTTTCTCCGCTGATATAATCGATTTCTTTAGCTAGAATTTGGTAGACGGCTTGGTAGGATTTCATAGTGTTTCCTTTCTTTAGGAATTGTAAATGATTTAAATATAGTTTGGATAGTTGCTTTTAATCTTTATTTTATTACTACTATTTTAACATATGCCTAGTATTTTCGGCACGATTTTTTGGAGTGAATCTAGTCATTAAGCTTGAGTTGTGAAATCTCAGTATTTTTGCTCGCTTTTTTACCTAGGGAAGCGTTTCCTTTGTTTTCAAATTGCTAAAAAAGTGGTACAATAAAGGGTAGCTTACTATTATCTGAATCAACTGATTTGGAGAGAAAGGATTCATTTTGAAATCAATAGGCTTTATTGAAAAGCTGAAAGGGTTGTCTAGTAGAGAGCTGATTTTATTGGGAATTATCCTGAGTATCTTTTTACCCTTTTATCTTTTTGTAGTTGTATTCTGTTTATATATTATCAGTTTAATTTTTACAGGAGACATGAAAAGTATTCTTCAGAAAATGGGGGAGCATCCGATGCTGCTTCTTTTTCTTGGCTATAGTACTGTTATATCCGTTTTTGCACAAAATTGGATGGGAGTCGTAGCTTCAGTAGGAATTTTTCTATTTACTGTTTTCTTTTTGCACTATCAGTCGATTTTATCACATAAATTCTTTCGATTGATTTTGCAGCTCGTCTTGTTTGGTAGCGTATTATCAGCTGCTTTTGCGAGTTTAGAACATTTCCAAATTGTGAAGAAATTCAACTATGCTTTTCTTTCACCCAATATGCAGGTCTGGCATCAGAATCGTGCAGAAGTGACCTTCTTTAATCCTAATTATTATGGAATTATTTGCTGTTTCTGTATCATGATTGCCTTCTATTTGTTTACAACGACCAAGTTGAATTGGTTGAAAGTATTCTGTGTGTTTGCAGGCTTTGTGAATCTCTTTGGATTGAACTTTACTCAAAATCGAACTGCCTTTCCTGCTATTATCGCTGGAGCAATCATCTATCTCTTTACGACCATTAAAAACTGGAAGGCCTTTTGGCTTAGTATTGGGGTCTTCGCAATCGGCTTGAGCTTCCTCTTTTCTAGTGATTTGGGAGTTCGGATGGGGACTTTAGACTCTTCTATGGAAGAACGAATTTCTATCTGGGATGCTGGGATGGCCTTGTTTAAGCAAAATCCTTTTTGGGGTGAGGGGCCATTGACCTATATGCACTCTTATCCTAGAATAAATGCTCCTTATCATGAACATGCTCACAGTCTATATATCGATACGATTCTGAGTTACGGAATTGTGGGGACTATTTTATTAGTTTTGTCTTCTGTTGCTCCTGTTCGCTTGATGATGGATATGAGTCAGGAGTCGGGGAAACGTCCGATTATCGGTCTTTATCTGTCTTTCCTTACAGTGGTTGCTGTGCATGGAATCTTTGACTTGGCCCTCTTCTGGATTCAGTCAGGTTTCATTTTCTTGCTAGTTATGTGCAGTATTCCGTTGGAGCATCGAACGTTGGTATCGGATATGACGGATTAAGTTTATAAGATTAAAATTCTTCTACCTTGGGTAGGAGATTTTTTACTTGGAAAAATTATTTCTAAACCGAAATAGTTGACAGTTAGAATAATGAGTGTTACAATTATTTTATTCATTTCGATATCGAAATAAATTGGAGGTGCCATGAAAGATAGTCATTTGCTAGCCCATCATATTCGTTTGTTGAGTGGACGGATTTTTCAAAAGTTACTTAGTCGGGATCCTGAAGCTCTTTATCGGAGTGAACAGGGCAAGATTTTAGCGGTTTTATGGAATAGTGAAACTGGCTGCGCAACTGCGACAGATATTGCTCTGGCAACTGGGCTTGCTAATAATACACTGACGACTATGATTAAAAAGCTAGAGGAACAAAATCTTGTAACTATTAGTCCATGTGGAGAAGATAAGCGTAAGAAGTATTTGGTTTTAACAGACTTGGGGCAGTCTCAGAAAGAAGTGGGGCATCGTGTCAGTCAGAAATTGGATACGATCTTTTACAAAGGATTTTCAGAGGAAGAAATTCGTCAGTTTGAAGCCTTTCAAGAAAGAATTTTGGCTAATCTGAAAGAGGAGGAAAATGAGGATTAAAATGGAGCAAATTAGCTGTTTATAAGTAAAGGCCACTTTTGATTTTGTTTTCAAACTCTTAGGACAAGGAAACTATGTGGTTAGCTATGGTCAGACTCAGATTGGTGGAGTTGCCTATGCCCAGTATGATATCTTCCGTCTAGAAAAGGGGAAAATTGTGGAGCATTGGGACAATAAGGAAGTCATGCCTAAGGTAGAAAACTTGACCAATCAAGGGAAGTTTTAAATTGAGGATACAGAATGATTGAATACAAGAATGTAGCGCTACGCTATACAGAAAAAGATGTCTTGAGAGATGTCAATTTACAGATTGAGAATGGGGAGTTCATGGTTTTAGTTGGGCCTTCTGGGTCAGGTAAGACGACCATGATTAAGATGATTAACCGCCTCTTGGAACCAACTGATGGAAATATTTATATGGATGGCAAGCGCATCAAAGATTATGATGAGCGTGAACTTCGTCTCTCTACTGGTTATGTTTTACAGGCTATTGCTCTCTTTCCTAATCTAACGGTCGCGGAAAATATTGCCCTGATTCCTGAAATGAAGGGCTGGACTAAGGAAGAAATTGCTAATAAAACTGAAGAGCTTTTGGCTAAGGTTGGTTTACCAGTGGCTGAGTATGGACATCGACTTCCTAGTGAATTATCTGGTGGAGAACAGCAACGGGTCGGTATTGTACGGGCTATGATTGGTCAGCCTAATATTCTCCTCATGGATGAGCCTTTTTCAGCCTTGGATGCTATTTCTCGCAAGCAGTTGCAGGTTCTGACTAAAGAATTGCATAAAGAGTTTGGGATGACAACGATTTTTGTGACCCATGATACGGATGAAGCTTTGAAATTGGCGGACCGTATTGCCGTTTTGCAGGATGGAGAGATTCGTCAGGTGGCGAATTCTGAGACTATTTTAAAAGCTCCTGCAACAGACTTTGTTGCAGACTTGTTTGGAGGTAGTGTTCATGACTAATTTAATTGCAACTTTTCAGGATCGTTTTAGTGATTGGTTGACAGCTCTATCTCAACATTTGCAGTTGTCACTTTTAACCTTGTTACTAGCTATTTTTATCGCGATTCCCTTGGCTGTTTATCTTCGCTATCATGAGAAGTTGGCAGATTGGGTTTTGCAGATTGCAGGGATTTTCCAGACCATCCCGTCTCTGGCCTTGTTGGGGCTCTTTATCCCCTTGATGGGAATTGGAACCTTGCCGGCCTTGACATCTCTAGTGATCTATGCGATCTTTCCGATTTTACAAAATACCATCACTGGACTGAAGGGAATTGATCCGAGTCTGCAAGAGGCTGGGATTGCCTTTGGGATGACCAGGTGGGAGCGGCTCAAGAAGTTTGAAATTCCACTTGCCATGCCTGTCATTATGTCTGGGATTCGCACGGCGGCCGTCTTGATTATCGGTACGGCTACCTTGGCGGCCTTGATTGGGGCAGGGGGACTAGGTTCCTTTATCCTTTTGGGAATTGACCGTAATAATGCCAGTCTGATTTTGATCGGGGCCCTTTCTTCAGCAGTGCTGGCTATTGCCTTTAACTTCCTACTAAAAGTGATGGAAAAGGCAAAATTGCGGACGATTTTTTCTGGTTTTGCCTTGGTGACAATATTGCTTGGTTTGTCTTATAGTCCAGCCCTTTTGGCTCAAAAAGAGAAAGAGAACTTGGTCATTGCTGGAAAATTGGGACCAGAACCAGAAATTTTGGCTAATATGTATAAGTTACTGATTGAAGAAAATACCAGTATGACTGCGACTGTTAAACCGAATTTTGGGAAGACAAGTTTCCTCTATGAAGCTCTGAAAAAGGGGGATATTGATATCTATCCTGAATTTACTGGTACGGTGACTGAAAGTTTGCTTCAACCATCACCCAAGGTGAGTCATGAACCAGACCAGGTTTATCAGGTGGCGCGTGATGGCATTGCCAAGCAGGATCATCTAGCCTATCTCAAACCTATGTCTTATCAAAATACCTATGCTGTAGCTGTTCCGAAAAAGATTGCTCAAGAATATGGTTTGAAGACCATTTCGGATTTGAAAAAAGTGGAAGGGCAGCTGAAGGCAGGCTTTACACTTGAGTTTAATGACCGTGAAGATGGAAATAAGGGCTTGCAATCAATGTATGGTCTCAATCTAAATGTAGCGACTATGGAGCCAGCTCTTCGCTATCAGGCTATTCAGTCAGGTGATATTCAAATCACGGACGCCTATTCGACTGATGCAGAATTGGAGCGTTATGATTTACAGGTCTTGGAAGATGACAAACAACTCTTCCCGCCTTATCAAGGGGCACCACTGATGAAAGAAGCTCTTCTCAAGAAACATCCAGAGTTGGAAAGAGTTCTTAATAAATTGGCTGGTAAGATTACAGAAAGTCAGATGAGCCAACTTAACTATCAAGTGGGTGTCGAAGGCAAGTCAGCAGAACAAGTAGCCAAGGAATTTCTGCAAGAACAAGGTTTGTTGAAGAAATAAATGGAGAGGAAAGTCAGAGGCAGCCACTAGCCACTTTCTTCAACAGACAAAATCCCATCTCGTCTATAATTCGAGATGGGATTTTTAATGTTAGAGTAAGATAAACAAGAGCGCAATCAAAGCCGCTAGTGTGCCCCTTATAATGTGGTGCGATATGTTTTGACTTTCTTGGTGTCGCCCATTCCAGTAAGCACCGTAGCAGATGATGCTAGATCCCACTATCCATAAGACGACAGTTGCAAGCGGGACAAAGAAAAAGATAGCAAGAGCTAGTGAGGTGAGCCAGCTCCCTACCAAGATACACATATTCCCTTGACAGTAATTTTTTTCTTTCATAGCTGCGAAAGCTGCCGCGAGATGAAGGAGGGAGAAAATAAGAGCCAATACAATCGTCAGAATTCCTAGGATAATAGAAGTTAACATGGTTGATTCCTTTCTTCGTGACAGGATTAAATTTCGAGTGATTTTGTAGAAGTCATCTCAATCACATCTAAGTAAAATCTCACTACTTGGTCTTCTGTATAAGATTTTCCTTTTTTTAGCCACCAGGTCAGTGTTTCGATAAAATTGGTTACTACAAAATGTTTGAGGTAGGAGGCCGGTATGTTCGGATAGGTCTCTTGCAAATCCTCCGCTACCATGGGGTAAACATGGTGTTCGAGTTCCTTGTGTAGTTGGCGGAGAAAGTAGTCGTTTTTGGAAAAAAGAAGACTGGTTACATGGTCTTGGTTTTTTTGAAAATGTAAAAAGATATGTGCGAGGTAGTCTTCTGTAGTCAAGTGTTCTTCCCTTTCAAAGAGATGATGAAAGAGGTAGCGACAGAGCTCATCTAAAAGCAGTTCCTTGCTCTCGTAGTGACAGTAAAAAGTCGAGCGACCAACATCTGCCAAGTAAATGATATCTTGGACAGTAGTGGCATCATAGCCCTTGTTGTTCAAAACTTGTAGAAAAGCTTGATAAATGGCTTTTTTCGTCTTACTAACCCGACGATCTCTTTTTTGCATATAGACACTTGAGGCAAACTATTCAGAACTGAACAAGGCTGACAGTTTGCTTCTATCCTTTCTTTGGATTTTATTAGATAATACAAATGAAAGAAGTATATATACCTATTATACCAAAGGAGGGAGAGAAATGAGTTCTAAAACATCTATCTGGCTAGCCTTTTTCTTGAATCTATCATTTTCTGTTGTCGAATTTATTTTTGGGGGCATCTTCAATTCAAGTGCTGTATTAGCGGATGCGGTTCATGATTTGGGCGATGCTCTTGCCATAGGCTTATCAGCCTATTTGGAAACTATTTCCAATCGTCAGGAAGATAAACGTTACACTCTTGGCTACAAACGCTTCAGTCTGCTAGGCGCCATGCTGACTGCCTTGATCCTTTTGGCAGGATCTGTCATGATGCTCTTGGAGAATATTCCTCGCCTCCTATCCCCTCAGCCTGTCAACTACCAAGGGATGCTGTGGTTGGGAGTTATTGCGATTCTTATCAATCTCTTGGCTAGTCTGATTGTTCGTAAGGGGCGGACCAAGAACGAAGCTATCCTGACCTTGCATTTTTTAGAGGATATTCTAGGTTGGCTAGCGGTCATTCTGGTTGCTGGTGTTTTGTATGTGACAGATTGGTACTTTCTTGATCCACTCTTGTCTCTTTTAATTTCTAGTTTTATCCTCTGGAAAGCCATTCCTCGCTTTTGGTCAACACTTAAGATTTTCTTAGATGCTGTGCCTGAAGGGATCGAGACTGCCGAGCTAGAGAAAGAGTTAGCAGTGCTAGCTAATGTTAAAAGTGTTAATCAACTCAGTATTTGGTCTATGGATGGTCTAGAAAATGACGCCATTGTTCATATCTGTATCGAGAACTGGGAGCAGATGATGAAAACTAAAGAAGCAGTGCGTCAATTTTTAGAAGAAAGAGGCGTGCAGAATATCACTATTGAAGTGGACAGCAGTCAAAGCAGTCATGCGCAACATAGGCGGAGGGTCCAAGATAACAAACACTTATCTGAACACTATCATTAAGGTATAAAGAGCCGATCACATCAAAAATCGGTTCTTTATTTTTTATCCAATTTCAGTGCTTTGTCTAAGGAGCGCTTTAACTTCACAACTCTAGCTCAC
>NZ_JAPVZL010000015.1:0-29509 GCF_041432365.1 Streptococcus sp. 20925_1_69 | reverse complement strand
ACATCACGACCTTCAGAATCTTTAGATTGTTCAACCTTAGTTTTCGCACCAACTTTAACAATTGTTTTGCCTGCTGGGGTCACGACTGGATTACCAACGTGTTCTGTTATATGACCGTCGTTTGGATCTACATCGTAAGTGGTTGTAGTAACTGTTTTACCTTTTTCACCCTCAGTACGCTGAGCTGGTGTACCGAAGTCTTTTTCAACATCTTTAACGTATTCCACTTCTGGTTCAATCGGTGTTTCTACGACTTTGTCTTTGGCACCAACTTTAACGACTTTTGGTACCATTTCTGTTCTACTAACGACCGGTGTCCCATCCGTTACTGTACCGTTAGTTTCATTAACAAGTGTTAAGGTTGTTGTTACTATCTTACCTTCAGATCCATTATTAGTAACCGTATTAGTTCCTACATCTTTGGTTTTATCTGCTTCATACCGTGTTGTTACCGGAATTATTTTGGTTACGACTTTGGATTTAACGCCATTTGGACTGGCAATGTCTTTCCTTACTGTTGGCGTAAGGGCACCGGTACTTGCATTGACCGAGTAAGTTGTTGTCTTCTTAACAACATTATCACCTTCTTTGAGATATTCGACCTCATCTTTAGCTGGCACTTTAACCACTGTAGGAGTTGAAGGTTTGATAACTGGTTTTCCTTCATGTGGAATGAGGTTACCATCTGTCGGATTCACAGTATAAGTGGTAGTTACTGTGTTTGTCCCTGGAGTACCGGATACTGTGACTTTTGCTCCTCCTTTAGCCTTCGTGGAGTCTTTCTCATAACGTACACTTGGCTGTATTGGCGTAACCACAACCTTAGATTTAGCTCCATTTTGTTTGAAGATTTCCTTTTTCTCTGTTGGAGTAAGGGCACCGGTACTTGCATTGACCGCGTAAGTTGTTGTCTTCTTAACAACATCATCACCTTCTTTGAGATATTCAACCTCATCTTTAGCTGGCACTTTAACCACTGTAGGGGTTGAAGGTTTGATAACTGGTTTTCCTTCATGTGGAATGAGGCTACCATCTGTAGAATTAACTGTGTAGGTTGTTGTTACTGTTCTGGTACCTGGAGTACCAGCTACTGTGATTTTTGCTTCACCTTTAGCCTTCGTGGAGTCTTTCTCATAACGTACACTTGGCTGTATTGGCGTAACCACAACCTTAGATTTAGCTCCATCTTTCTTGAACACTTCATCAAGTGTATTTTTAGTAATCTGTCCTGTATCAGGATCTTTCATACTCACAGTTGTTGACTTAATGATGTCATCTCCGCGTTTACTATATACAGCAGTTTCTCCAACTTTTTCTACAGATTTAACTGTTGTAATTTTTTTATCTTGATAGCCTGTCCCATCTAAAGAAATTCGTTTCCCAGATATAAACTCTGATCGTCTATTAATCATATCGGCTTCAAAATAAGAACGTGAACTATGACCTCCACTGGTTCGTCCAACATTTATAACAACATCACTATCATTGCTGACACCTTTTCTTATCGTCGAATCATTATCAACAATATAATGAGTCAATTTCCCTGACTTAGCTATTGTTTTGCTATCTAAACCTTTCTGCCAAAAGTCACGACCAGAAACCAAACTTGTCACTACTTTTGGGGCATTAAATGTTGTTCCTTTTTTTAATACATTATTATAAAAGTTTCTATAAGCCAACTGTTCTTTAGGAGACATGACCCTGCTGTCAGAATATGCCAACTCATAGGCTTCAACCATTGCCCGTTGTACTAAATATCCTCCTAAAGAATGTCCTGTTAAATAAAGATTGGTAATACTCTTATCTTTAGCTAGTTCTCGCATGATATTTTCTGCATCTTTCCCTTGCTGAGGATTGCTTCCTGTTCCAAGTCTTATATCAGCTCCTATATCTTTCGCATCACTTGTTCCACGAAACGCTAATACTTGTGCAGTTCCATTTGGTAAATATAAGAAATCACTCTTAGTTTCATACAAGACAGCATCTAGTCCGCTAGATGTATGATAACTTTTCTTCCTTTCCCAATAAGGTCCCAATTCCTTATTCATCATCATATATTCGTAACGTGGTTTACTGTCACCATTCTTTTTATATAACTCTGATTCTGTTAAGGGTTTCTTATGATTCAGCACTCTATCAATATAATTATCATCACGGTAGGACAATTCCATGAACATAATCATATCGCGCTCACTGACATTCCATTTTAATTTTTCATCTGGCTTTTCTTTACTATCAATAATGCCATCCCCATCAGTATCCTCTAACATCGGATGACTATTGTATCCTACATACTTTTTCCCATTTTTTTCATAAATGTAAACTTCATCTTTATCTTTTAAGTAATCATTATCTGTAAAGCCTTCAGGAGTTAAAGTAGGACCATTAACTAACAAGCTATCAATTTTATTGCCTTCTGAAGCAATGATTCCAGCTTTTATTTGTTTAGCATACTCATCAGTTAATTCATACTTTTTAACCTCGGAAGGATTTGATGCTGCTCTCACCGCTGGAGTGCTTGATCTGTCTTCACCTGCCACGAAAGCCCTTGTGGTCAAGCTATTATTTTCTTTATTCCCAGATGTCTCTAGTTCTGTAGTCCTTGTAGATCCTATTGGAGTATCTTTTGGAGCTGGACTGGAGATAGCACCTTGATTCTCTGGTGAATTTTGATTCTCTTCTTTTTTCTCCACAGTAGGGATCGAACTCTCCCTTTCAGAATTAGCCCCTATCTCTGTTACCAAATTATTTTCCGTAGAAGCCAAGACTCCTTGAATCGGAGCAAACAAGGAAACTCCTATTAGTACAGAAGCCACTCCAACAGAAAACTTTCGAATCGAAAAACGTTGTCGCTTATTAAAAATATCTTTCATTTAATCAAATTTCTTTCTAACTCTTTTTCATACACAATATAGAAAACGCTAACATTTTTTGTTAACAAAATCTTAATTTTTTCATCTCATAAACTTTAGGAACTTTACTATACTTTAATCCGTCACATTTTAAATCCTTTCAATTTTTAAATAACTATTTGTTGTAATACCTCAACCCAGTCCCCCTATTCATCAGGCAGGTTATTTAGGTTACGGACAGAACCACTTATTTTAGACTACCAAACAACTCTGTAAAAAAGAACCAAGGTTATCTTTTCTCTTTTATCATCTAGGTCCATTTCCCCATCCGTATGATAATCAATAACCTGCTATTCAAATTTTACTACATTATGGAAAAAATCAAAATATTGCACGCTCTATACTGCCATTATATCACAAAGAGTTCATTAAAGGAAAAAAATAACCATTTCTTGATTTTATAAAAAACCAAGAAACGGTATGCTGATTTTAATCTTCTTGAATCTCGATGACGATTTCTTGACCTTCTTGTTCTTCCACAACCACTTTTTCTTCCAGTTGTTCTTTGAAACTATTCAAGGTCTCTTTAGAAGCTTCTGTTACCTGATGAGCGCAACATTTTGCTTTTTCAAGGATAGTATCAAGGGTGATTTCACCTGACTCAACCTGTTCTTTGGTTTTCAGAACAAAATCTGTAGCCTGCTCCTTGACTTCTGTCAGTTTTTCACAGACCTGCTCCTTGGCATACTCTGGATCTTCTCTCAAATCATCCAGAAAATCTTGAGCTTGACTGCAAACTTGTTTGCCCTTATCGCTTGTTAAAAACAAGGCAAGAGCTGCACCTGAAACGGTTCCTAAAAGGATAGAGGATAATTTACCCATAAGGATTCTCCTTTTTTATTTTTTTAAAAATTTACTTGCAAGACGAAGAGCTGACAAACTTGCCCCAGTCTTGAGTGTTTTTGAACCAGCTGATGAAGCTTTCTTGCTCAAGACACGCGCATGGTCATTGAGGTCTGAAACAGATAGAGACAAATCTGCAACAGCACTAAAGAGTGGATCAATCGTTACCATCTTGACATTGATATCATCTGCCAAGACATTGACCTTTGCCAGCAACTCATTGGTATGATGTAAGGTTACATCCACATCTGAAGTCAAGGTTTTAATCGTCTTTTCTGTTTCATCAATCACACGTCCAAGCTTTTGTACAGTAATGATTAGATAGACTAAAAATACAATCAAAGCAAGGGCTACAAGAATATATGCAACTTCTAACATTTAGTTTTCCTCCTCTGTAACATAGTAAGGGGCCTTCTTTCGATTTTGATAAAGAATGATAAAAATTCCAAGTCCGATAAGGACAACTGATAGCCATTGAGACACTCGAAGACCAAAGAACATGAGACTATCTGTTCGCATACCTTCAATAACCATACGACCGAAACCATACCAAATCAGGTAGAAAGCAGTGATATGACCTCGTCTGAGACTCTTCCATTTTCGTCTGAATATCAGAATCAAGGCAAAGCCAAGTAGATTCCAAAGAGACTCATAAAGGAAGGTCGGTTGACGGTAGCTCCCCTCAATATACATCTGGTCACGAATAAAGCCAGGTAGATAATCCAGATTATCCACTGCTGCACCATAGGCTTCTTGGTTAAAGAAATTACCCCAACGCCCCAAACTTTGGGCAATCATGACGCTAGGTGCCGCGATATCTAGGAAATCCCAAGTGTTGATAAGTTTGCGATCAGCAAAGATATAGAGTACAAGGGCACCAGTTATCAAACCACCGTAGATGGCCAAACCACCATTCCAAATGGCAAAAATCTCTCCTACATTCTGACTATAGTAATCCAAACGGAAAATGACATAGTAGAGACGAGCTCCTAAAATAGCCAAGGGAAAGGCTACTAAGATAAAATCTAAAATATCGTCTGGTATGATCTTCTTTCTAGGCGCTTCTTTCATGGTCAAATAAACCGCAAGAATCAAGCCTGTCACAATACACAAGGCATACCAACGAATGGCTAGGGGGCCTAGTTGAATAGCAATTGGATCAAGCATTTGGCACCTCATTTCGAGCGATGAGACTTGTCAGCCGTTCTTCGAACAAACGGGTCGCATCAAAGCCCATTTCCTTGGCACGATAATTCATGGCAGCTGCCTCAATCACGACAGAAATATTACGACCTGTTTTAACTGGAATGCGGATACGAGGAATGGCTACACCAGAAATTTCAAGTTCCTCTGGATTGTTGCCAAGACGATCAAAAGTTTTATGCGTATCGTAATTTTCCAAATAGACAGCAAGCTGAACCTGTGAAGAATCCTTGACCGCACTCGCACCGTAGAGACTCATAACATCGATAATCCCAACCCCACGAATTTCAATCAAGTGTTTCAAAATTTCAGCTGGTTCACCCCAGAGAGTAATCTCATCCTTGGCAAAGATATCAACACGGTCATCGGCTACCAAACGGTGACCACGTTTGACAAGTTCCAGACCTGTCTCACTCTTACCAATTCCACTATCTCCCTGAATCAAGACGCCCATTCCATAGATATCCATCAAGACTCCATGCACACTGGTCCGTTCTGCCAAACGAGAATCCAGATAGCTAGATAACTCTCCAGACAAACGACTAGTAGCCGTACGGCTGGTTAAAATGGCAATCTTACATTCTCTGGCTGCCTTTAACATCTCCTCTGGAACCACCAAACCACGGGCAACAATGACCGCAGGTGTCTCAGGTAGAAACATTTTTTTCAAAACTTCATAACGGCTGTTGGAAGGCATGCTGATCAGATAAGACCACTCCTTCATCCCCAAGAGCTGGATCCGCTCTGGCGTATAGTAGTCAAAGTAGCCTGTCATTTCAAGACCAGGTCGCGTAATGTCCGCTGTATTGATTTCCTTTTCAAGCAATTCTGGTTCGCCATAGACAATGTCTAGTCTAAGCTTTTCAATCACTTCTTTTACTAAAACCGACATCATTTCCTCCTTCAAATGAGTTCTTCTCTCTATTATATCAAATTGTAGGAGGATATTTCAGATTTTTGCAGGCTTTGGAGTATTTATTTATACTCAATGAAAATCAAAGAGCAAACTAGGAAACTAGCCGCAGGTTGCTCAAAGCACTGCTTTGAGGTTGCAGATAGAACTGACGAAGTCAGTAACCATATCTACGTCAAGGCGACGTTGACGTGGTTTGAAGAGATTTTCGAAGAGTATTAAAAGAAAAAAGACTAGATTTCTCCAGCCTTTCATTTCTAATTAGAATTTTTTACGTTTACGAGCTGCTTCTGATTTACGTTTACGTTTTACAGAAGGTTTTTCATAGAATTCACGTTTGCGTGTTTCTTGAAGAGTACCAGCTTTAGTAACCGCACGTTTGAAACGACGAAGTGCGTCGTCAAGAGATTCATTCTTACGTACTACTGTTTTAGACATTTTTTTCACTCCCTTCAAGTTCAATATCTATTTTATTCTACACGTAAAAGGAATAATTGTCAAGCAAAAATGCGGTTTAATTTTGATTTTTTCTTACATTTATACAAGAGTTGAAAGCGTTCAACAGAACATTGCTTTTTATTTTTCAAGTAAGCTGAGCGCTTCAGCATCCGCAATAATGGTCACATCAGGGTGGTTTTGCAGGCTACTTGCTGGTAGAGACTCAGTAACTGGGCCAGACACTGTTCCAGCGATGGCTTCTGCTTTCGACTCACCGTAAGCAAAAAGAATAATAGACTTGGCATCCAAAATGTTTTTAATCCCCATTGAAATGGCTTGGGTTGGGACGTCTTCAATCTTGTCAAAAAAGCGCGCATTGGCTTCAATAGTAGACTGGTCAAGTTCTACTAAATGCGTTTGACTGTCAAATGGAGTACCAGGTTCATTAAATCCGATATGTCCATTGCGACCGATTCCCAAGATTTGCAGATCAACTGGATGGTCAGCCAAAATTTGGTTGTAGCGGTCAACTTCAGCTTCAGCATAATCCTTAACACCACGAGGCAAGAAACTTTCTTTAAATGGTTTTTGGTTGAACAAGTTTTCTTGCATGAAGTGACGGTAAGACTGAGGATTGTCGCCATCAAGACCTACATACTCATCAAGGTTGACACTGGTTAGATTTGAAAAATCGAGGTCACTTTCAACAATTTCCTTGTAAAATTCAAGCGGACTGCTTCCAGTCGCAAGTCCTAGGGTTTGAGCGCCGTTGGCCAATTTTTCCTTCAAAATCTCAAAAGCAACTTTTCCACCTTCAACTTGGTTTTCAACTTTAATGACTTTCATCTTTTCATCCTCCATTTCTATCTATATTTATTATATGGTATAGACCAATTTTTGTCAAGTGAAAACGATTTAATTTCTAAAAAAAGAGCGTCCAAACTTGAAACATGTTATAATGGATAGGATTAGAACTTAGAAAGAATGAACAAATATATGAATACAGCTGATTTTGACTTCCACTTACCCGAGGAATTGATTGCCCAAACGCCCCTTGAAAAACGAGATGCCTCTAAACTCCTCATCGTCAACCGTGAGACGGGAGAAATGCAGGACAAACACTTCCACTCTATTATTGATATGCTGGAACCTGGTGATGCCCTTGTCATGAACGACACCCGCGTTCTCCCTGCCCGCCTCTATGGTCAAAAGGAAGAAACTGGAGGTCATGTGGAACTTCTCCTGCTCAAAAATACTGCCGGAGATGAGTGGGAGGTTCTGGCAAAACCTGCCAAACGCCTCAAGGTTGGTACACGTGTCAGCTTTGGTGATGGTCGCCTCAGCGCTGTCGTTACGGAAGAATTGACCCACGGGGGTCGCATTGTCCGCTTTGAATACCAAGGAATTTTCCTAGAAGTTTTGGAAAGTCTGGGTGAAATGCCTCTGCCACCTTATATCCACGAAAAACTGGATGATCGTGAACGCTATCAAACCGTTTACGCCAAGGAAAGTGGCTCTGCTGCAGCACCGACTGCTGGTCTTCACTTCACCAAAGAACTGCTGGCAGAAATCCAAGCTAAGGGTGTTCATCTGGTCTATCTGACTCTGCATGTCGGGCTCGGAACCTTTAGACCCGTTTCTGTGGATAATCTGGATGAACATGAAATGCACTCAGAATTCTACCAACTTTCTGAGGAAGCTGCTGCCACCCTTCGCTCTGTTAAGGAAAATGGTGGTCGTGTCATCACTGTCGGAACCACTTCTATCCGCACCTTGGAGACCATTGGTTCCAAGTTTGATGGGCAAATCCAAGCAGATTCTGGCTGGACCAATATCTTTATCAAACCTGGGTATGAGTGGAAGGTCGTGGATGCCTTCTCAACCAACTTCCACCTGCCAAAATCAACTCTGGTCATGTTGGTTTCTGCCTTTGCCGGCCGTGAATTAGTCTTAGATGCCTACCACCATGCCATCCAAGAACACTACCGCTTCTTCAGTTTTGGCGATGCCATGTTTATCTACTAATTTTCACAATCAAAAAGCGCATATTATCAAGGTTTTATAAATCCTGATAGTATGCGTTTTGTAATGGATAAAGAATTAGTCTTTCCCCAAGCTCGTATCTTTCAAACTCTGAACACTGGCATTGATCACCGCGCCGACAATTAAAATCTTAGCGATGAGAATAAACCAGAACATCATGACCACCACGACGACGGAACTGAAAAAACGCACGTCCACTAGGTGATTGACATAGTTGTTAACATAGACTGAAAAGATATTGAGCAGGAAAACCAGAGTCAACAAGACAAAGGCACTACCTGGCAATACATGTCGAATCCGTCGAACCTTAACATTGGGCAGGAAATAATAAAGCATGACCAAGATAGCAAAAATCAAGGCATAGACCAAGGGGCCTGTTAGGTCTTGCAGATAATCAAAGATAGGACTATCCGATTTCAAGTAGCTTTTGATAAGGTTGAGAAGCATGCGGCCAAAGACACTGAGAAAGAGAGCTAAGGCAAAAAGGATTTGCAAGCCAAAACTGACTAGTAAACTCATCAATTGCTGGTAAATTAAACCTCTACTCTTAGCTACTCCGTAAGCTTTATTAAAGGCTTTCTGTAGGAAATTCATGGATTTTGAAAAGGTCCATAGGGCTGACAAAACCGCAAAACTTAATAAGCCCGTTGAAGGTTGGGTCAGCACTTCTGTAATAATCTTTGCCACCACATCATACATGGTATCCGGCAAAAATCCATTGACAACCTTTAAAAAATTAGAAACTGGAATTTGAAAATAAGGAAGGATATTGACCACCACCAAAAGCAGGGGGAAAATTGAAATCAACCAATAGTAGGCAACTGCGACACTGGTCAACTCACTATCTGAGGTTTGATAATAATGCAAAAAGGCTTTTAATAGAGGCTTGTCTATCAGCTCTTTCCACCACTTCTTCATGTCATACTCCTTCACTTATAATCTTGATTAATTTCTTCTTACCAATTCCACCATATCATAAGGGAGGGTATTGGCAGCTTCCTTCAAAGAATAGTTCTCTAAGTTATTGACATTTTGTCGTAACTTCTTAGCATACTTAGTCGTAATTAACCGTTTTTCTTCATATTCAAAAATCAACTTGCGCTCTAAGTAATACCCTCTCAGCATTTCATCGATATTGTTGGGCTTAACACGATTGATAACCCGTTCAACAAAGGCACCACTGGTGATAATAGCTGTTTCTCTGAGACGAGAATCCTGCATGAAACTGATCAAAGAACTCTTATAAACCCCTTTTAGGTTCTCCAGACTTTCGATAATCATCTCTGTATTTTCTAGATAGAGCTCTGCAATTTGGTCATAGTCAAGAGCTCTGAGTTTCTGTGATTCTTCATTTTTCCAACTGCGGAAGGTCTTACCAAAGGTAAAAACTTCATGAAGGAGAAAACGTAAAATCCGCAAGGAAACAAGGAAATAATAGGTCAAACGTGAAGCAAACTTACGATTGATACTTTGCTCCATGTTTTTCAAGTAACGTTGGTAGACTCGATAAGCACGCTCACTCATCTTGCCTTCTTCGTAAGCCTGTTCTAAACCATCACTTTCAATACTGAGGATAAGAAGTTTCAAGGCCTCCCAGTCTTCTTGAGCCCCCTTATTTTCTTGACTCAAGATAAGATTCTCTATTCGTCCATGGTAATTGTCAATGGCTGCATATAGGGGGAGCTTATTTCTGGTATCTTCCAACTCTTTTTCCAACTCTATCGTTACTTCATTCAAAATGCCAATATGCATGAGATAGTCCTTACTTTCTTCCTGTTCATCAGAAAGATGAGGCAAGACTACGAGGCCTGTTAAAAAGCTTACAAGCGTCACACCTGCGACAAGGAAAAGCAAGAGAGGATACTCCTGTTCTAGATTACTTGGTATCAGAAGGATCGTAGCAATCGACACGGTTCCCTTAACACCTGAGAAAGTCAAAAGAAGCATGTCCTTCATATACTTATTCAGTTTTTTCTTGAGACGTCTAGTCCTATAGGCATAATAGCTATAAATCATGACAAAACGAATGGCAAAGAGGACAAAGGTAAGGGCTATAAGAGATACCAATAAAAGTAAGGGATTATAGATTGGATTGGTCAAGATAGGTTCTGCTATCATTTCCAACTCCATCCCTAAAATCACAAAGACAGAACCGTTTAGCATAAAATTCACTGTATGCCAGACCGTCTCGGTCACCGTATCCACCTGGGCTTCAAGGAGCGTAATTTTCTTAAAACGGCTTGCCTTTAAAATCCCAGCAACTACAACGGCAATAATCCCTGAAACGTGGACTTCTTCTGCCAGGAAGAAGGTTACCAAGGGCAAACTCAATTCTAATAAAAGTTCGCTGGCAATATCCGTTGCTCGTACACTAAGTAAAAAACTATGGAGGAAACGGTTGGTCATGGCTGTTAAAAAGCCAATCAAAAAACCGCCTAGGATTGAAAAGATGAGCGAACTACTCGCTTGCCCAAGGGAAAAGGCCCCAGTTGTCCAAACTGTCAAAGCTACCTGAAAGGCAACCAAGCCAGAAGCATCATTCAAGAGTCCTTCACCCTTAAGGATATTGGACACGCGCTTAGGAAAGCTAAACCGCTCCGAAAGAGAGGCAAAGGCCACCAAATCCGTAGGACCAATGGCTGCCCCAACAGCCAAGCAAGCCGCCAAGGGAAGACTGAACCAAAGAAGATGGGCCAAGCCACCCAAACTCAAGGTCGAGATGAAAATCACTGGAAATATGAGATAAACAATGATTCGCCAGTGTTTTAAAATAGCCGTAATATCCGCTTCTTCAGACTCTCGGAAAAGCAAGGGACCGATAACCAGTGCCAAAAACAACTCTGTATTGAGGTGAAAGTTGGTATTGGGTAAAAAGAGACCAATCACAATTCCCAAAAGAATTTGCACCAAAGGAAGAGGCAAAAAGGGCAGGAGCTTATTGGTGGTACTTGAGACAATCAAAACCAGTAAAAATAGGATGAGGTAAATCAGTAATTCCACGCACGTCCTCCTTAATCTTTTTTACAACAGGATTCAAATATCTCCTTCTGCTCTTTGATTTTTTGGTCAATCGTGGAACAATCCTTGTGCTCAATTTTTCTCTGGCACCGTTCCATTTCAAGAGCAACTAATTTTTTCTTGATTTTAAGCATTTTTTTGCTCATATGTGCTTGGTCTAACACACCCACCGCTCGTTCGTGGTGGGTTGATTCAACAAAATTCTGGCGCATGGCATCCAGCTTTTCACGTAGGTATTGTTTATCCATGTCTATATCTCTCTAATTTTTCAATCATTACTAAAAATGGCGGGTTATTAACTTGGTTCAGGGTTCGGTAAATGGCAGCTGTGTACTCTTGTTGGTTCAACTGGCTAACAAAATCCAAGACAGCATCCCTCTCGAGGTCGCCTCCTTCATGACCATAGTAGATCATGATAGCAATCCGTCCCCCTTTGACAAGCAAATGACACAGCTTTTCTAATGCTTCAATAGTCGTCTGAGGTTGGGTAATGACTGACTTATCAGCTGATGGCAAATAGCCCAGATTAAAAATCCCTGCCTTGGCTTCTGTCACAAACTGGTCCAGTGTCTCATGACCTTGCAAGATTAACTGGGCATTTGTCATTCCAGCTTGGTTCAAACGCTCTTGCGTCTTTTCCAAGGCTTGTTCCTGAATATCAAAGGCATAGACTTTCTTGGCTAGCTTGGCTAGAAAAAGGGTATCATGACCATTTCCCATGGTCGCATCCACTACGATATCCTCTTTTGTCACTACCTCAGACAAAAAATCATGTGCCATCTCAAGTGGTCTTTTCATATCAAAACTCCTGTTTTACAGCCTTGCATCCCTGAACGCTTCCACGACGTCGCATCTCCATCTCAATGCTGTTGAGGACTTCCCATTTATTGAGGCTCCACATAGGACCAATCAGCATATCTCTAGGTGCATCTCCTGTGATTCGATGAATGACGATATGCTTGGGAATGATTTCCAATTGGTCACAGATAACCTTAACATATTCGTCCTGGCTCATCAATTGCAAACGTCCCTCATGGTAATCCCGCTGCATACGTGTATTGGTCATCAGGTGAAGCAAATGCAGTTTAATTCCTTGAATATCGTTATCCGTAACACAGCGGCGGACATTTTCAATCATCATCTCATGGGTTTCACCAGGAAGTCCGTTAATCAAATGGGAAACAATCTCAATCTTGGGATATTTCCTCAAACGCTTGACCGTCTCCACGTACAATTCATAAGAATGGGCACGGTTAATCAAATCAGAGGTTGTTTCATAAGTGGTCTGCAAGCCCAACTCTACCGTCACATGCATGCGCTCCGATAATTCAGCCAAATATTCGATAGTTTCGTCTGGTAAACAGTCTGGCCGTGTTCCGATATTGATTCCTACTACACCTGGCTCGTTGATAGCCTGCTCATAGCGTTCTCGAATGACTTCCACCTTTTCATGGGTGTTGGTAAAATTTTGAAAATAAACCAGATACTTCTGCACATCTGGCCACTTGCGGTGCATAAAGTCAATTTCCTTATAAAATTGCTCACGGATAGGTGCATCCGGTGCGACAATAGCATCTCCAGAACCTGAAACCGTACAAAAAGTACAGCCTCCATGAGCCACAGTCCCATCACGATTGGGACAGTCAAATCCTGCGTCAATAGGGACTTTAAAGGTCTTTTCTCCAAAGAGTTTTCGATAATAATCATTCAAGGTGTTATAAGATTTCATAACTTTCATTATAACAAAAAACATCCACAATCTCAAAAGCCTGACTTTCCTTTAAATTCCTCTGTTTCTCGTTTCCATTAGCCATTTTTTATGATACAATATGGGTATGATTTTAATGAAATTAGCATCTATTTTATTATTGATACTGACCTTAGTCGTCTGCATTATCATAACCAAACTTTTTAGATTAAAAAAACTAGGACGAAACTTTGCAGATTTAGCCTTTCCAGTCTTGGTATTTGAGTATTACCTGATCACAGCTAAAACCTTTACCCATAATTTCCTCCCTAGACTGGGGCTAGCCCTCTCAGTCCTAGCCATTATTCTCGTTTTTTTCTTCCTTCTGAAAAAACGCAGCTTTTACTATCCTAAATTCATCAAATTCTTCTGGCGTGCAGGATTCTTATTGACCCTTGTCATGTATATCGAGATGATTGTTGAATTGATGGCTCATAAATAAAAAAACTAAATCTAAAACACCTCAATCAAGCTGAAATACAGTGATTGAAGTGTTTTTCTTTATCTTTTTTCAATCTTATTTTCCTTCTTTATCAGGAAAGAGATAATCAATACCTACACAAGCCAGCACACCTGCTCCAATCACCAAGCCACTTGAAATTGGCAACAGGTCCAAAATTGCATTTGCAATGATAAAAGCAATAATTAAACACATGAGACTAGCCTTGTAATCCTTTTTCAAAAGATTCTCTAGAGTGAAAAAGAGGAACAAGCCTACCGGAATCAATGACCAGAGGTTAATGTCCAAAGTTGGCCAGCCAACAGAACCAAAATACACTACTGTCGCTGCTGCTAGTAAAAATACAATCCCCAATAATTTTTTCATTTGTTTATCTCCAATTTCTTTTTTAGGAACTTTAGTTGTCTAATACTGCACCCCCTCACGTCCCTTACAAAAATCATTATAGCAGAGGGCAGTTTCAAGAACAAGTTCTTTTGCCTATCTGGTCGCTATATCGGTCTAAGTGGTTGAATAATAGCGATAAATAAGGAAGCAGGTGAAAAACTTCCTTCCAAATAAAAAGGAATTAAGCAACCAAACGCTACTTAATTCCTTGAAATTGTCTCATCACCTCTATTAGCCTTTAAATTTTGATAGACTCTATTTTCTAATCAATGTTATCAATATTTGTCAATACTAACCCTTTAAATCAATTTATTAGTTATCGAAACTAAGTCCATTAATAAATCCAAAAAGAGTATCAATAGTAAAGTAAACTAAATAATTGAGTTATAAATGGCTATTTTCACAAAACTGTTTCATCATCACACTATCTCAATACATAAGCCATTTTTTCGTCTATACCTTTTGTCTTAATCTTAATCTTGATCTTTTTTCTTCAATCCAAGAAATGCACCTACGGTAAACATTATTCCGGCAACTAATGACGTGAAGACTTCGCTAACTGTTCCGGTTTTTGGCAACCTATCATTGTTAGTAGTTGATTTACTATCAATATTGGTATGTTTATTATCTATGTTCTCTGGTTCATTAAGATAAACTTCCTTCTTATTTTCAAAGTTTTTATCATTTTTATCAGGAACTGGAGCTTTAACATCCTCAATTGAATCAGATCTTTGACTTTCATCTAATTGACTATAATTTACTTGTACAGGAACTGTAGTTTTGACATCTTTAGTCGAATCAGATTTTTGTGAATGATTTGCTCTTTGTAAGTCCTCTTTTCTATGACTTTGATTTAATTGGCTATGGCTTACCTGTTTGTTATCTTTCTTTTTCGATTCATCAAAAGTAGGTTTATTTTCCTCCTCCTTTTTCTCCTCTATTTTCTTGAATAGAGGTTTTATAAGGGTATCTTTTGACACATTAATAACATAACCTGCATCTTTTTTCCCTTCGACACCAGAAATTTCCCAGCCATCAAATTGATAGCCTTTTTCTAATTCACCCTTATAGACAGGTAAAATGAAATCTTCTTCCGACACTATCTTAGAACTCATTTCTTTTCCATTTTGAATGGTCACAGTTACCATCTGAGGTTTTAGTTCGCTCACCTCTCCCGTATCTTTGTTTAAAATGAATTCTTTTACGGTTGTATTTCTTGCAAAATCTTTTACAAGAATCTTAATGTTTAGTGTCTTATCTGTTAGTTGTTTAATATCATCAAATGATTTATATTCTTTTCCATTTACATAAATATGTTTGTCTTGAATCTCACCATCGAATCCATTATTTCTTTTATCATTGATGTTAAAGACTACAGATTTTCCGTCAGCATATTCAATACTAGTATTTCCCTTAGGATCAATCTTTACTTCTGGTTTAACATTATCATATAAAAATTGATAGTGTACTCCAACCGCTTTCGCATTCAAATCGCTATAGCCAGTTTTAAGATAAACATTTCCATCCATATCTGTTACCTTATCTGGGAATCCGTTTGCTTTATAGTCTTTCATTCCCCAGTCCATGATGTCACCGTCTTTAACATTAAGCTTAACGTTAAAATCTCTAGTGTTATCAATGTGTAAATCTCCGTAGATTAAATAATTATCTACAACAGATTCATTAACTCTCAACTCCCAGTTAAAACCACCCTTATCAGAAATCTTACCTCTTAAATAAAATTCTGGATTTCGTACATAAATTTTATTAGATTTAGATGGATTAAAGTAGTTCTTGTCCATTGAAAGGTTTACTGGTTTTGCATCAATAAATAACGTAGAGCCATCTTCTTTTATAGCTTCTACATTGGACTTATCCTCTCCAGTGTACTCTTTATCATCTTTACCAAATAATACCAGTTTAGAAGGATCTGTTACAAGATTTCCATCTTTATCGATTGCCTCCCCTTTAGCGTTCATTTTAAATCTAAACACTTGATACCTTACAATGTTAAAGCCGTCCAAAGCCGACATTAATACGGATTGAGTACTTCTTCCATCTTCAACATTTCTACTATCAGTATAAATTATTTTTTCTGATAAGGCTCTTAGATTAGGATTGGCCTTTTGTATTTTTGCTATATCTTCATTGCTATAGACTCCATTTCCTTCTAACATATCCGTTTTTCCAGGATTATAGGTAGTCACTTTTAGTGCATAGCCTTTTCTCAGAATGATATTATCCTTTAATAGATATTGTTGTTTTTCTGAATCAGAATAGATTTTACCAGATTCCATGTCCGTTAAATTGTTTGGTTTGTTTTTTGAAAGATCACCTTCTCCTAATTCTATTACATTCCCATAACTTGATGCATAGGGATATTCTACTTTAGTTTCCTTATTTTTTTCAGGCATTCTAATCTTCGTTTCAGCTTTTATCTGATCATCATCTTTAACAAAGAATCTCATATCTCCTGCAAAAGCTAATCCATCCACAATATCATTAATATTAGCGTATAAATCAAATGTCATCGTTTTTGAGTGGGAATCATACTTGGTCGTTTTAATTTCTATAGATTTATAGTTATTTCCATAATATACCTTGGCATTTTTAGAAACATTACTGACCTTTCCAAGAATTTCAAAGTGTCCATCTTTAGACGGGCTTAAAACACCATAAATTTTTGATTTTATTTCGTCAAGTTTTTCAGTTTCATATTCTAAGGCACTACCATCGTCATAAGCAATGATATTTCCCTTATCATCGTATTTATAATCGTATTCCTCTGTTCTCTTACCAGTTTCACTTGTAAAGTCATCAACTTCTCTAAATTTCTTTTTAATGAGTTTCTTCAAGTCTTTACTTTCAAACTCTCTAATTGTTGAAATCGTTTTATGAATAGTAAAACTAGATCTTTCTTCGATAGACTCTTCATTTCCTTGATGATGTTCTACCTCAATTGTATCTTTTTTAAGACTATCCTCTTTTCTATTTTCTAAATTTTTAAATTTAGATTCGGAAATCTCGCCAAGCTTTTGGTATTTAGATGAATCTTGATCAGGATCTACTAGATAATAGGAAATCATCCCCTTTTCATCAGCATGATCAGCAAATTTAATTCTATGAATCTTTGTGAAATTGCTAGAACCATCTAATGCAATGACTTCAATGATTTTTCCTCTTAAATCTCCCGCACCATTAATTTCATAAATGGTATTTCCGTCTTTGTCAAGTTTCCTATTTCTTCCTTGACCCTCACCTGCATAAGTTACTTCAAGATTTTTCTCAACCTCTCCGTCTTCATTAACAAGAGCGGCGCCAGCATACCAAACTTCGTTTGCAATCTCATCAAATTTTTCAGGATGTTCTTTTTGATCTCTCGCAAATAGGGTTTCATTCTTGTATTGATCTTTTACCTTGTGATAAGTATCCTTTGTGATCAGCTTAATTTTTTCAGGATTTGAAAAATCAACCGAAACAATCTTAGGGGCTGTGTTATCAATTTTTACTGGAATATAGGAAACCTGCCATGGGTAATCTTTAGTTAATCTATATTTAAATTTATAGAAATATTGACCTTCCGCAATCGGTTCAAATTGACCTCTTATCTTAGTAGCAGGATCTTGGTTATCCTTACTCTCTGGTGCATTTTCTTCTCTACCTCTAGGGTTATAAATGAGTCCATCCCACTTCAAGTCACCCCAAACTTTTAGTTTAGAAGATTTGATTCCCTTTGCATCATTTCTCTTAGAGTTTAAAATTCCTTTAATAAAGTGTTCTCTCGAAATGACTTTTAAGTCTCTTTGATTTTCTCCCTCTTTATTTGTATTTACTATTGAAATCATTCCTTCTTCTGCACTTCTTAATACAAGTGGAGAAGGTGTTAATCCTCTCTCAAGTTGAGCATCTTGAGGATTTCCATTTGAATCTAAAGGATAAATTTTAGCAATATTAGAACCACTTGATGATGGTGCGTTGATCCCTTCGTTATTGAAAGCAAATAATTCTGGATTTTGATCTAGGGATGTTGTATTTTTATCTTTTCTATTTTGTATAACTCCTGCTGGATTAAATTTATCTATACCATGCTCTCCACCAATTCCCTTATTTAAGGTTCCTGGAATTTTTGGTTTACCATCATCATCATAACCTTCCATTGTTTTTGATTTTGAACCCTCTTCCCAGGCCCATTTATCAAGGATTGGTTCCTTATTCCAATCCCCAGCAAATCCCATTAGAGGCATCGATAAAGAAGGTTGGAAATTTGTTTTCTTCCCGTTAGAGTTTAGAGCTTCCATTTCTTCCACTGACTCAAAATGAATAAATGATTCTACAAATTTATTTTTATTTTTAGCCTCTCCAACGTTTATAACCGCATTCAAATCAAAGCTAGAATTTGGGCTTATAGTGAAAGTGTCATGCTCAAATGTGATATTTGCTCCTTTGATTTTTTCTGGATGGATTTCTGGAACAATTTGCTTACCATCTGGAGATTTTTCATCTTTGTATGTTTCATCCAGTTTTAGTCTATCAGTTAGAGAATCTGTAGTTATCGCTGATGCTGAAACTTTAAAGGTTAAAGGTCTGTTTGATGTATTGTGAAGCTTAATTGTAAAGTATTTTTTATCTCCTTTTATTTCTTTAAGAGAAATAGAACCATAAGAGTTTACCAAACCTTTAGAATCCGTGTTTTTGAAAGTAGCTACGACTTCATTTCTCAAAGCATTAGCAACATTAATTAGCCCTGCTCCCTGTTGTCTAGGTGATGCAAAGTATTGACTTTTTTCTTTCCAAGAAGTCGCATCCATCATAGGCCGTGCAGTATTTTGTAGGGCAATTTTTGTAAGACTTGTAAGGTCTATTTTGTCATCTCCCTCAAGATTTTTCAACACAGGTCTTTCAAGCATTTCCTTTAACTTTGGCCTAATCAAAACAGTAGAAGCTGCTACGATTGGAGTTGCCATACTAGTTCCTGACATATAGCCATAAGTTGATTTCCCATTAATGACATTGAGAGTGGATTTAATATTTTTACCTGGTGCTGAGACATCAGGTTTTAAAAGCAAATCTGTTCTCGGTCCCCAAGATGTGGATCCTGCTGGGACTATAATATCTTCTTTATACAATTCTTTGTCTGTGTCAGGTGCAAACTTAAAGTCAATCTCTTTTTCGTCACCTACATTCGGTTTATTAGAATTATAGCTTGCCATATCAATTGGATAATATTGCTCCAATTTATCTTTGAAATTTTCCTTATTATTTCTTTTAACTTCAGTTTTTTTATCAGGATTAATCATGTTCCATAGCTTTACACCATCATCTCCTGAAATTGAAAATACTTGACTTTTAGTCCCTTCGTCCTCTTCATATCCCATGGCTGGAAGCTCTGTCCAATTATCTCTATTGTAGTAATTGACAGTATTTACAACCATAATGCCACGTGCGCCCTTATCCGTAGCTCGTTTAAAAGCATCTTTTAAATCCTTGGTATAAATTCTATCCATTACTGCAATTTTGCCCTTAAGATCCAATCCTATCAAATCTTTGTCTTGACCTTTGCCTATATATACAAAGTTTAATTTACTAGGAGCTTTTGAACCGTCTTCATTTGTTGTGATTTTATTCTTATCGAAAAAGGCACCTATATTTCTGTATTTAAAACTTTCTCCACCTATGTTAACTTTATCAAACTCAACTGTTTGATTTTTAGCAGATGCGACCGCTATCGCATCTTCATGTGCTGCAGTTCGCGTTACATTTCCAGTGTCGGTCATTTTCAGATTATTATTGGCTACTAAATCCCATGAAGAACTTGAAGCAGAAGTCGCATAGTTACCCGTAGCTACAACCATTGGAATGCCTGCTTTTCTTAGCGCTCTAATAGCTTCCCAATATTTCTCACCTACAAGACCTGTTCCTGTAAAACCAGATGATACCGAAACAACATCGACATTGTGTTTGATCGAATCTTCAATAGCATGAAACATTGTTTCATCTCCTGCGAAGCCAGATCCTGCGTCAGAGTACATTTTATAAGAGAATATCTGTGCATTAGGAGCAATTCCATCTATTCCGTTAAAGTTTTTAATATCTTTTTCAGTATCATTTCCCGCAAGAATCCCTGCAATATGCATCCCATGTGGATCAAAATAATCGCTCCCATCATCAGCTTTTTCTACAGTAATTTTACCACCATTATAATAATTGAAAGCATGAGGGATTTTATCACTCAACCAGAAATTTTTATCAGTACCTTTTAAGTCTTCTTTTTTGAATCTCATTGAGCCTTTAGCATCATCATCAATCCTCATGGCCTTATGCCTATAATCTGTCCCGGTATCGATATTTGAAATGACCATACCCCGGCCATCAAAATTTTTACCAAATGGAGCATTGATAGACTTTAGGTAATCAATTGCCTCTTCAACTCCAATTTCCTTTCTAGCATGATTCATCATTGGCTGGACTTTTTGTGATCGTTCAACCGATGAGATACCTTCTATTAGTTTAATTTTGTCCAGATTATCTGGAGTTGTTTCTATTGCAACACCATTAAAAACTGTATCATAAGTATATAAAACTTTTGTATCCTTAAGATTGGATAATTCCTTGATTGCTTTTTCTCCAAATTCTTTATCTTTAAATTCAGCAATATAGACAAGTTTATCCTCTTTTTTGGGACTTGCTGGGTCTTTACTTGCAGACGAGTCCGCTTTATCTCCTTGGGATTGATTGGAATCTTCTTTTTTGCTTGTTGCTTTTTCGTTGTTAGAGTTATTGTCTATCACAGATTCCTTACTAACAACTTCTTTTTCCTCAATAACTGTTGTTTTCTTCTCTTCAGTATCCTTTGAAGTTTCTATAGCATTATGAATATCTTCAAGTTTTTCTTTGTTTTCGTTTTGTTTACCTACTACTGTTTCTTTATCAGATATTTTTAAAGAATCTTCAGAACTAGTTGCATCTGCTAAAACTACCTCATTAGGGACATAGGCTGCTAAAATAACTGCAGCTGTGGTTAATGACAATACTGTACTTTTTTTCATTTTAATTCCTTACATATTTATTTAACTTCCAATAGATAGAAAACTTTAACTTTGCTAGCCTTTGTTATAAAAAGTTTTACTAAGTATTATCTAGGAAATAGAGTAGTACATTTATATATAATTGTTAACTCTCTGAAAAATAGTATATCAATTAAAAAAATTTAAGTCAAGGAAAATTAAGGGTTGTTAATTTTATTTTTAACCTATGTTAAAAATAATAAAAAATTTCGTACTTAACGGGGACACATTATCAGGACATTCACACCATCAAAAATAGTAGCAATCAAATTAAACCACTACCAAAATAACAAAGACAGAAACCATTGGTGCAATATCAACACCATTAAAGAATATAAATAACCGCTAAGAATAAGACTTAACGGTTATCTTCTACATATCTATTTTTTCAAATCCTCAGTCGTTTATCTACCTATAACCTAGGCTTTACGAGTGCCTTGCTCTGCCAACTGATACTCAATGAAAATCAAAAAGCAAACTAGGAAACTAGCCACAGGCTGCTCAAAACACTGTTTTGAGGTTGTAGATAAGACTGACGAAGTCAGCTCAAAACACTGTTTTGAGGTTGCAGATAGAACTGACGAAGTCAGTAACATATACCTACGGCAAGGCGACGTTGACGTGGTTTGAAGAGATTTTCGAAGAGTATGAGCTAAATCGGCTATTACACTTACAGTATATCACTCTGAGAATAGATATCAAGGAATTTTCATCTCTATTAGAAAAAGCCTGTCCTGAGACAAGGCTTTGAGTTTTCTTCATCTTAGGATCCAGCACTTTCATAAGAATCCAAGCCCCTGTCCCAGAGTTTAAGGGAAATACCAAAAAAGACAAGGGAAATCAACATCAAACCTCCGACGTTAAAGATTACATCCTTGTCCTGCAAGAAATAGCTAGCAGGATAGTAGGCCGTAAAGGCAAAAGGTACGATAAAGCTAATCAACCAACGAAGAAATGAATTGTAAATGGAAATGGGATACTTGGCAAAATCATTAAACATATAGAAAATGTAAATCATGGCGCCTGACTGTTTGGTCCAAAAAGCGATACTAGCTGTCGCAATTTTTAAAGAAGTATAAATCAAGGTCGCAAAAGGAATACAGACTAGGAAAAGCAGGAATTTTGGAAGAGTCCAAGCAATGCTAGTCACTGTTGTTCCCAGTAGGATACCACCGACCAAGAGTTCTCCCAAGGCATCAATCTGAAAGGTCTCAACTAGAATATGAAAGAGAGAATTGATAGGACGTGTCAGATACTTGTCAAACTCCCCTTTTCGCACCAAACGCTGTCCTAGAGCCCAAAGATTGTCAAAAAAGAGATGGTCCAAGCCCTTGGGAATCAATGAAAAACCATAGATAAAGGCAATCTCTTGGAAGGACCAGCCTTCTAGGGATGGAATATGTTGAAAGATGACATTGAGAAACAAGAGGTTCAAGCCTTGAGTCAGAAAGACTCCCAAGACACCAACCACAAAATCGACCTTGTACTCCATGATTTGCTTGATGTATTGTCTGATAAAAATCAGATGCATGCGTTGATATTTTTTCATACTAACCTCCTTGAATGGTGATAAATGACTGGACTCGTTTCCAAATCAACTGAGACAAGCCCACCATCACTAAGAGCCAGAAGAACTGCAAAGCGAGCGCCTGAAGAATCTGACTGGCATCGTATTTCCCAACAATAATCATGACCGGAGTATAAATCAAAGATGAAAAAGGCAAGAAAGAAAGAATATCTGAAACCACCTTTGGAAAGAAAGCCAAGGGAATCAAACTTCCAGACATAAAGGCCACTAAGGAAGTCTTGAGTAGATTAGAACCCCAAAGATTTTTAAACACAAAGGCAGAAAATCCAAAGCAGATATTAAAGAAAAAGTTAATCAGATAGGCCAGCGTTAAGCTAAAAAGATAAAGGACAGTTAATCCCAGCACTTCTACAATCCCTTGCCCAGATAAGATTTTCATCAAAACAATGACACTTAAAAATGGAAGGCCAACAGAGATAAAAATCAACCACTTGGACCCAAGCTCAGTAAAGAGATAAGAGGCCGCAAAATGCACTGGTCGCAACAAACGCATGATGATAGAACCATCCTTGACCTCCTCCCCAATCATAAAGGAAGAATCGGATCTAGTCAGAAGATTGGTTACAAAACTCATGATGATGTAGAGGGTGATATCTGCCATACTAAAGCCCTGAATCAAGGACTCTTGTGAGGAATCAAAGACAGCCTTCCAGAGATAAAAGGCCACAAAAGCTCCCATGACATCGCCAATCCGATAGAGAATAAAGTTGACTCGATAGGTGATCAATTCCTGAACACCTGCATTGATAAAGGGTTTATAACGTCTCCACAATTTGACCATCTTAGAGCTCCTTTCGATAGAAGCGACGGATAATATCCTCGATATCTGTATCCACCATTTTCAAATCTCGGATTTCAAAATCAGACAGGGTTTGCTTGATAATGTCAGCTGACTGGTAGCGTGAACTATCGAATTCAATATTGAGACTGTTTCCTTGTCTATCAATAATCATATCAGGTAGGCCTTCATAGTGAGAAACGAGATGACTTTGACCTGGTAGTAGTTCAAAGGAAAGAGTCTTCATCTTGCCAAAAGTTTCCTTGAGTTGGCTAACCGTTCCATCAAAAATCTCCTTCCCCTTATCAATCATAAAGATCCGATCACAGAGTTGCTCAATATCGCTCAGGTCATGAGTGGTCAAGAGAATGGTTGTTTCTTCCTCTTGATTGATTTGGGTGATAGCCCGACGAATATTGTCCTTGACCGAAACGTCCAAACCAATGGTCGGTTCATCTAAAAAGAGAACTTTAGGATTGTGAAGCAAGGAAGCTGCAATATCCGCCCGCATCCGTTGTCCCAGCGAAAGAGTTCTCACGGGATCCTTGATAAATTCCTTCAAATCCAAGACTTCATTCAAAAAATCCATGCGCTTATGAAAGAGCGAGTCTGGCACATCGTAAATCTCCTTCAAGACCGTGTAGGTTTCTTGCAGGGCCAAATCCCACCATAGTTGAGTTCGTTGTCCAAAAACAACCCCAATATATTTGACATAATCTTGGCGATTGTCCTGGGGAATCTTGCCATTAATCCGACAAAAACCAGATGTCGGTTTCAAAATCCCTGTCAGCATTTTGATGGTTGTCGACTTTCCAGCACCATTAGCCCCGATAAATCCTAAAATCTGCCCTTTTGGAACTTCAAAAGTCAAATCCTTGACCGCTTCAAAGGTCTGCTTTTCAGGATGAATAAAGGAACGTAAAGCCCCCTTCAAGCCCGGTTCCTTAACAGTCTTCACAAAATTTTTCTGAAGATGTTCCACTTCTATCATTGCCATATCTATCTCCCTATGGTAAGGAATAGCAACATTGTATTTTTTACTACAAATATTCTAAATCCTTACTTTCTACACCTTCTGCATTTTATTATTACAGAAGGCTTTATACCAACCTATTATAGTCCAATAAAAACTAGAATGCAAGCGTTTGCTTAAAATTTGTAAAATTGAAAATTTTTCTCTTAAAGTGGTATTTTTATACTCAATGAAAATCAAAGAGCAAACTAGGAAACTAGTCGCAGGTTGCTCAAAGCACTGCTTTGAGGTTGTAGATAAAGCTGACGTGGTTTGAAGAGATTTTCGAAGAGTATTAGTCCAAAATTCTGGTTTAATAGTCTCCTTAAAACGCCAAAAAACCCACCCATTGGGTAGGTTTCATCTGTATTATTCAGCTAGATTATGCTTTACCTTCTGAACCGAATACGTCGATACGTTCTTCAACTGATGCTTGGATAGCTTTTACACCGTCAGCCAAGAATTTACGTGGGTCGAAGAGTTTTTTCTTGTCGTATTCTGCTTCGTTTGCTTCGTAGTCACGAGCAAATTTACGAGTTGCGTTAGCGAATGCGATTTGGCATTCAGTGTTAACGTTAACTTTGGCAACACCAAGTTTGATAGCTGCTTGGATTTGCTCATCAGGAATACCTGATCCACCGTGCAATACGATTGGGAAGCCTGGAAGAGCTTCTGTCAATTTTTGCAAGTGGTCAAGGTCAAGACCTTCCCAGTTAGCTGGGTAAGGACCGTGGATGTTACCGATACCAGCTGCCAAGAAGTCGATACCAGTTTCAACCATTGCTTTAGCGTCTTCGATTGGAGCCAATTCACCTTTACCGATGATTCCGTCTTCTTCACCACCGATAGTACCAACTTCAGCTTCTACTGAGATACCTTTAGCGTGTGCTTTTTCAACAACTTCTTTAGCCAATTTAAGGTTTTCTTCAACTGGAAGGTGTGAACCGTCAAACATGATTGAAGTGTAACCAACTTCGATACACTCAAGTGCATCTTCGTAGTGACCGTGGTCAAGGTGGATAGCTACTGGTACAGTGATACCCATTGATTCAACAAGGTTAGCGATCAAGTTGCGAGCAACTTTGTAACCACCCATGTATTTAGCAGCACCCATTGAAGTTTGGATCAAAACTGGAGCTTTTTTAGCTTCTGCTGCGCGCAAGATAGCTTGAGTCCACTCAAGGTTGTTTGTGTTAAATCCACCAACTGCATAACCGTTGTCACGAGCTGCTTGGACAAATTTTTCTGCTGAAACGATTGCCATTTTATCAGGCCTCCTGTATATTTTTATGGGTCATCCCATTTACATTGTTCATTTTATCACTTTTTGACAAAAAAATCTAGTTTTTCCCGCAGTTTCGATTGAATTTCTTCTAGCTTCATCTATGTAACCCCTTTCTCTCCCTAGTCTTGGGCGACTTTTGGAAAAGCTATGAAGAAGGTCAAACGATTCTCCTTCATCTCAAAACGATAAGCTAATTTTTCATGTTCTAATAGACTCTTGACCACAAAGAGCCCCATCCCAGAACCCTTGGCCTTGCGACTAGCATTATCAGAAAAAGATTGGGCTAGTTTTTCTTGTTCTTCTGGGCTACAGCTATTTTCTATAAAGAATTCTCCTTCTCTTTCTCCAATGCGAACTAAGCCACCTGGAGCAGAGTGCTTGATGGCATTGCTGATGAGGTTAGAAAGAATTAATTTCATGACAGATGGGTTTAGATAGGCCTGCTGATGAGTCAAACTATTGTCTATCTGGAGCTCTCTATCCTTGGCTAGTAAAGCATAATCCTTAACCAGACTTTGCGTCATCTGGTGTAAGTCAATTTGTTCCCTATCATCTCGTAATTCCTGTACAGACGAGAGAGAAAGTATCTGGAGAACGTGGTGATTGAGCTCATCCACAATTCCTAAGGCAACTCCCAGATAGTGGTCTCTATCCTTATAACGCCCGACATTTTCTTTCATGTTTTCGATCAGGATTTTCAAACTGGCCAGAGGTGTTTTCAATTCATGAGAGGCACCACGTAGGAACTCAACCTTCATCTTTTCCAGCTGAAGAATGGCTTCATTCTTGTCATGCAAGTCCGCAATGACAGTCAAAAGATGCTGGTAGAGGCTATTGATTTGTTCCTTGAGATCACCAATCTCATCCCTAGAATCCACGCGCAATCGCACTTGGGAATCCAGTTCCATCATTCTACGAGTCACCCGCTTGATTTCCAAAATGGGGGCAACAATGGTCCGAGCGTAGATGTAGGCCACCAAGAGGGAAATTAGAAAGGAGGCCAGTAAGGTATAGGGAAGAAACTGGAGACTGATTTGCTCTGCTTCCTTTTGCAAATCCATGGAAGCTAGAAACTGGAGAATCATGGTACCACCGTCCTGCGTTGTCACCTCCCGCTCCTCAATAAAGAGAGAGGTAGTCTGACGTTCCGTATCCAGAGGAAGGTTGTCCTTGACTTCTAACTTGTCCTCGGTCATCTCGCCCTTGACGACCCCCTTGATATCACTAGTCTGGGAATACAAGTCTAAGACTTGCTCAATGCTCTGCCTATCTTTCCCTTCTAGGGACTGGGCAATGGCTGTCGCTTTTTGACCAATGGTTTCCTGACGATGACTCAGATAAGTCGAAGGAAAAAGAAAATAAATGGCCAAATGGAGGCAAATAACCAGAACACTAAAAATCGAGAAGGTATAGATAAATATCTTTGTAAACAAACCTGTTCGTTTCATTTTCGCTCCAATTTATAACCAACATTGCGCACAGTGAGGATGCAGTCCAAGTCTAGCTTTTTCCGTAGTTCCTTGATATAAACATCAATGACACGGTCAAAGGGAACCTCATCTGTCGCTTTCCAGACCGCATCGATAATCTGAGAACGAGTCAAGGCTCGTCCTTCATTTTTCACTAAATAATCAAGAATTTCCAACTCTTTAGCATTGATAGCCACTTCTTGACCTGCTAGGCTTGCACTGTAGCTCTCAAAATCCACCTTGGCATCCTTATAAGAGAAGATTCGTCCTGTATCGTAGTATCGCTTGAAAATTGCGTCTACCCTCACTTTTAAGAGGGAGAGGGAGAAGGGTTTTTCCAGATAGCCATCTGCCAGAGAGGCAAAGGCACTCATCTTGTATTCTTCATCCTGAAAAGCGGTCAACATCAAGACAGGAACCTGGCTGGTTTTGCGAATCTCAGCTAGGACTTCCAGACCATTGAGCTTGGGCATCTGGATATCCAGTAAAACCAAGGCTACTTCATAACTGGAAAATTTTTCCAAGGCTTCTTGCCCATCTGCTGCCTCAATGGTTTCATAACCACACTCCGTCAAATAATCACTGACCCCCTCACGGATCATCTCTTCATCTTCTACAATTAAAATTTTCATACTTTAACTGCTCTCTTTTTTTTATTTTTCTTATAATAAATACCTACTCTATTTATTATAATCTCTTATTGGCCTTTTGTCTTTAAGAAACTTGCTTCTAGATAAAACAAAGAGAGCCTATCGCTCTCTCTGCTCACATTTCACTCCCTATGGAAATGAAAGTTATTTGGTTGCTTTTGAAAATGTTACAACGTAGTTATAATCTTTCCCATTAGCTTGATAGACATAGTCCTCTTTGAAAGTATAGCCGCGTTTGCTCAACTCTTCTTTCTTAGCATCAACTTGGCTCTTGACTGCTGCTTTCACCTGTTCAGTTGATAAACCTTCCGCGATTTCAAGAGAAGTTCCATTGATATCTCCTAGGAAACCTGCAATATCTTTCATTTTATCAAAGTTATAAAATACATTTACTTTGACCTTTTGAGGAGCTGGATGTTCTAGACTTCTACGATTTCTGCTAGCGCGCGGTTGAACTGCTGGAGCCATTCTGAAACCTGAAGTTCCTGTAGCCTCCTTAGTGAATGTGACAACGTAGTTATAATCTTTTCCATTATTTTTAGAGAGATAGTCTTCTTTAACAGTATAACCACGTTTACGTAATTCCTCTTTCTTGGCATCAACTTGGTTCTTGACTGCTGCTTTTACTTGATCATCTGTTGAACCTTCCGCGATTTCAAGAGGAGTTCCATTGATATCTCCCAGAAAACCTGCAATATCTTTCATTTTATCAAAGTTATAAAATACATTTACTTTGACCTTTTGAGGAGCTGGCTGTTCTAGACTTCTACGATTTCTGCTAGCGCGTGGTTGAACTGCTGGAGCCATTCTAAAACCTGAAGTTCCTGTAGCCTCCTTAGTGAATGTGACAACGTAGTTATAATTTTTCACAGTAGTATCTTGTTCAAAAATAATGTCATTTTTCACATAATACCCTCTAGCAGCTAGGTCTTTTATCTTGGCTTGAATTTTTTCTTTTACTAATTCTTTTGCCTGTGCTTCACTCGTTCCAGCAGGAATTGTAACAGTGTTATCTTCTCCTGGGTCAGATAGGAAACCATGAATATCTGGCATTCCAGCGAAGTTATAGCTAATATTTACAGTTCCATCTGGTTCTGATGTTGAACGTGCTACTCTTCTTGCTCTTGCTTGAACTGATGGAGCATTTCTAAAACTTGAAGTCCCTGATGATGTTGTTTCTGGTTGTGGTTGTGCTGTTGGTGCTGATGAGTTATCTGTCCCTTCTGCTGAGGCTGGTTGCATTGCTCCTGAAGGTGCTTCTCCTGAACCATGTCCTATTGCTGTACTACCACCTTCAATCGTAGTTCCATCATTACGTCCATTTGATAAATTATCTTTATCAAAATTTGGTTTTGTATATTTTTCACCAGATATTTCAAGAGAATTAATTATATTTTGATGTTTTTCTGTAAGTATTAATGCCTCTTCTTCATCTTTAGCATTTTTAATGTCATCTACTGCATTCTTTCTTAACTCATATAATTTTTCTTTTAATTTTTCTTTTTCATCTGGATTTTCAATCTTTTCAATTTCCGCTAGTTTAATATTAACAACTGCATCAATATTTTCTCTTATGCTATCCTGTTTAGTTTCCTCTAATAACTTTTCTTCTTCAGTTTTCGGTTCTGGAGTTACTGGCTTCTCTTCTTTCGGCGCTGGTGTCACTGGCTCTTCCACTTTTGGCGCTGGTGTCGATGGA
>NZ_JAPVZL010000014.1:0-40658 GCF_041432365.1 Streptococcus sp. 20925_1_69 | reverse complement strand
CTTCAATCGCGTTTTCTTTTGCGGCTAAGGCTGCGGCTACTGCGGCTTTCGATTTATTTTTAATTTTCTCCTCTTCATTCAGTTTTTTCTGCTGTGCTACAGCGTGTATTGCTACTGTTTTGTAACTATCTGTAGTACTAGCGTCAGAAGTCAGTGCTTCTCGAATAGCTTGCAATTTTGCTTCATAATTTGCTTTGGTTTCTGGTGTTGACCACTTAGTATCTTCCGATTTTTGCTCTGTTAACTTGGTATAAACTTTTGTCAACAAATCTTTAGCTACTTTTTTAGTATCCTGAGTTATGCTAAACTCTAGTCCAGCAACAGGTAGAGCAAAATGCCTCCACGGTATTTGGTACCCCATACCTAAACGAGTATTATCAGCAGAACTGATACGTACAGTATATTCAGTGTATCCGGTAGGAATCTCAATATCTTTACTTGTAAAGGTCCCTGTCGTTCCGTTAGGACTCTTTCCTCTTTCAGCTAATTTCGTGTTTAGCTCCTCTCTAGATGTACTACTTCTAGGAGTAGTAAAAGATGAAGAACTTCCATCCTTAGCCGCAATCACTTTCATATCAATAGTATCACTATCCTTTGAAGGATCAAAAGTTACCTTATAAAGACTGACAAGGGGGCTAGTCTCGTCAGTTCTCCCCAGAACCTCAACCTGATACTTAGCTTTACTACCGTTTATATCTCCTGTATATCCAGTCTTGAACGAGACCTTTGTAGTTGAACCGACAGTAGGAGAAAAAGCTTTAAATGTTTTTTCTATCCCGTTATAGCCTGTTAAGCCTCTAGCAATTTTATCTCCTTCATTATTTTCTATATACTTTGTCTTATCAAATACTTCTTGATCTTTAGTTGCTTGAGTTCTTACCTCTGATAAAAGCAAGACATGTTCATTTCCGCGATCTAAGACAGACTCTGAAGTCCATGTCCTATTTGTGGACACATTTTGTTTTACAGTATTCACTGTCTCAATTGGAAAGACACCGTCTGCTGTTTTTCTTACAACAACAAACCTCCCTCTTCCTTCTGAGTCTTTTACAGCTTTCCATCCTCCGAACTCATCTAATTCTTTGGCTACACCCGGGTCTATATTTTTAGTTGCCGCAACCTGATCCATATTTGCAAGTTTTGTTTCGTTGTTAATTACATTAGATAAACCATTCAACTTAGTTAGTAGTCCATCTACATCTTCATTAGCACTCGGTTCTTCAAAAACTTGATTCGCATCTGGATCAGTATCCGTCGTTGTCGCATCTGTTCGGAATGGATTATTTCTATCTAGGGCTTGTCCATTACGTGGATCATGTTGTCCTGAGTTTGCGATAGAGTTGCTTCCTGTAGCTCTCTCAGTATTGTTGGCTTTCTTACCGACAGTTGCTTTTCCTTCTGTGGTATCTAGTTTAGGACTTCCCACTTGCGCTTTAGGCTTACTACGTAAACCGCTGCTAGCTGTCATAAAAAGTTTTCTGTAAGCTTTTGTTAACTCCTCTTGACTTGTGGCTGTTGTTAGGGCAAGTTTTGCTAATTCTAAATGTTCTTTAAGGATTGCGACACTTTCATCTGTCTTAGTCGCATAGCTACCTGAGGCTAATTTAGCATCAATTTCTGCTACGTAATCTTCCAGCTGTTTTTTATCCAAGGCAGGTGTAGCCTTTTCTTCTACTTCTTCTGTTGATGAAGCAGGAGCTGGAGTTACGGATGCTGATTCAGCAACAGGAGTTGGAGCAGGTGTTTCGTCTTGAACTTTTGAAGCAGGAGCTGACTCTACTGATGTTGAGTTTGCATCAACAGGTGTTGGAGTAGTTGTGCCTGCTTGAGCTTTCGGAGCAGTCGAGTCACTGGCACCAGAATTTTCATCCAACTGATTATTTGCTGGAGTAGCTGCTAGGGCAGGATCTGTTGCTGTTACATTTGGTTCTGCTGCATACACTGCACCATTTCCCAAAAACATGAAAAATGCTGCGACCGCCACACTGGCCGCACCAAAACTTACTTTTCTGACAGAGTAACGAGTTACCTTCTCACGTCGTGAGCGTTCTACTCGACTCATCGAATGATTTTTTTCCATCTATAAAGACTCCTTTATTATCTATTAAACTAGTGAAAACGGCAACTTTGGTTAATATATATATATATATATATATTAACCAAAGTTATCACCTATACACTGTTTCTAGATTAATTTTATCATTGTTATGATAATAAATCAAGTATTTTGATTTATTAGACAGAAAAATAAAAATACACTTAGATTTTATTTCATGCCGAAGTTGAAACAGCACATTGAAACTTCTAAAACATTGCTATAAACTTGTTTGAATTCCCCAATAGATTTGTTCGCAGTTTATTTCAATCTACTGTAGTCTTAAACAGTTATAAAAGCGAAATCAAGAAAGTATATAAGAACAGCTTCATTCACACTAACAAGACCTAAGATTTAAAAACAAAAAACGAACAAAATAGAATTCTAACCGTCTAGAAAACTAGTTTTATTCGTTTTTTATGTTTAAGTCTAAACTTTCATTTCAAACTCTAATAACTTAACGCACTTCTGCATTGACTTTTTCTTCAAGCGATGCTTGGATTTTTTCCATGTAGCGTGCTACTTCTTCGTCCGTCAAGCTATCTTCTGGATTTTGGAAAGTCAAGCTATAAGCCATCGACTTCATACCAAGGCCCAATTTTTCGCCTGAGAAGACGTCAAATAGTTTGATATCTGTCAAACGTTTCACGCCAGCAGCTTGGATAGCATCTACAACTTCTTGGTGAGTGACTTCTGCCTTGAGGAGAAGGGCAACGTCACGGCTGACTGCTGGGAATTTGGTGATTTCCACAAATGGAGTAGCAGGTTGAAGCGCTGCTTCGATGGCTGAAAGGTTAAGCTCAGCCACATACGTTTCTGGAATATCGTAGGCCTTAGCAGTGACTGGATGCACTTGGCCAAGAAAACCAAGAACTTGGTCACCGAGTGAAATGACTGCTGTACGACCTGGATGAAGGCTAGCGATTTCAGATGTTGCTATATAAGTTACTTGGAGTCCCAAACGAGCGAAGAGGGCTTCAAGGATTCCCTTAGCATAGAAGAAATCAACTGGAACTGCTACTGTTTGGAAATCTTTTTCTGCAACCAAGCCTGTCAAGGCAAAGGCAAAACTGTTGATCTCATTTGGAAGTTCTTCTGTTGGATTGCCAGTTTGTTCAAAGACTTTTCCAATCTCATAAAGGGCCAAGTTTTTATTCTTACGAGCTACGTTATAAGCCACTGTATCAAGGATACCAGAAATCATATTTTGACGGAGGACTGAACGATCCACAGTCATTGGCCACATAAGTTCAGTAAGGTTACTTGGTTGAGCCGTAAACTCAACTGCTTTTTCAGGAGTTGTTAGAGCATAGGTGATGATTTCTGTCAAACCTGCTCCTTCAGCAATCGTACGAACCTGACGGCGGAGTTTTTGTGTGGCTGTCAATTCACCAGCTGTCCCATCATCTTTTGGAAGACTAGTTGGCAAGCGGTCATATCCATAGATACGAGCGATTTCTTCAAAGAGGTCTGCCTCGATAGCGATATCCCAGCGACGGCGTGGGACGCTGACTGTAAAACTGTCTGCATTTCCAGAAAGGCCAAAGCCAAGACGACGGAAGACATCTTCGACATCAGCGTATGAAAGCTCCGTACCAAGGACGCGATTAACGTCTGCAAGAGTTGAAGAAACTTCCACATCAGAGGTATCAAGCTCACCCGCTGAAACGATACCTTTACGCACCGTCGCACCTGCAAGTTCTGCAATCATGCTAGCCGCCGCATCAAGGGCTTCGTTAACAGTTGCCACATTGATACCTTTTTCAAAGCGAGAAGATGACTCAGAACGAAGGTTGAGACGTCCGCTAGTCTTGCGGATTGATTTTCCGTTGAAGACTGCAGCTTCAAGGACGACACGACTAGATTTTTCAGAGATTTCTGTTGCTTGACCACCCATAACACCTGCAAGGGCTACTGGCTTATCAGCCACAGTGATGACTAGGTCAGTTTCTGCAAGTTCTCGCTCTTCACCGTCCAAGGTCACTAATTTTTCACCAGCACGCGCTTCACGCACACGGATGTCAGTTCCTTCAAAGGTATCCAAGTCAAAGGCATGCATAGGTTGACCAAAGTAGAGCAGGATGTAGTTGGTCACGTCCACCACGTTGTTAATAGGACGGATACCTTCATTCATGAGAAGGTTTTGCAACCATTGTGGACTTGGTGCGATAGTCACATTGTCCAAGATACGAGCGGCATAGTAAGGCGCCTTGTCTGTCTCAATGCCCACAGAAAGAGCATCCGCTGCAGCTTGGTCAGTTTCTGAAAGAGTAAATTCTTTAAAGTTGACTGCCTTATCATAGATGGCTGCCACTTCGTGAGCCACCCCACGCATAGAAAGAGCGTCCGCACGGTTTGGAGTGATGGAAAGTTCGATGATTTCATCATCCAAGTCTAGATATGAGAATACTTCCTCACCTGGAACGGCATCTTCAGGTAAAATTTGGATACCATCGGCGAATTCCTTAGGCACAACTGAGTCAGAAATGCCCAATTCACCAAGCGAACAGATCATCCCAAGTGACTCTAAGCCACGGATTTTTCCTTTTTTAATCTTGTAGTTGTCAGCGATACGAGCTCCTGGAAGTGCCACCATAACCTTGATACCAGCACGCACATTGGGTGCACCACAAACGATTTGACGGGCTTCTTCTTCGCCAACGTTAACCTGACAAACATGGAGGTGAGTTTCTGGCACATCTTCGCAAGACAAGACCTCACCGACGACAATTTTTGAGAGACCAGCAGCAGGTGATTCGACACCTTCTACCTCGATCCCTGTAGTTGACATTTTTTCAGCCAACTCTTGTGATGGCACATCAATGTCCACCAATTCTTTTAACCATTTATAAGATACAAGCATAATTTAGTTCTCCAGAATGACAGTTGCCACTCTAGTTCTTTTCCTTTCCTATCATTTCAATAGAAGAATCATCTTCTTACCTTAATTTCTTTCTCAGTAACCAATCCGTATCTACTTTTTGACCAACCATAAAATGATGTTGGCTAAACTTTTCAAAACCATATCGATTATAAAACGCTTGAGCTTTTGTATTATGCTCCCAAACACCTAACCAAGCCCAGGAAAAACTATTTTTTGTAGCAAGTTCAAGAGCAAATTCAAACAGTTGCTTACCGAATCCAAATCCTTGGAATTTTTGTAGCACATAGAGACGTTGAATTTCAAAAGCACCCTCTAATTCTCTCTCAGTCTGAGCACTTCCCCAGTTGACTTTGAGAAAACCAGCTATCTCCTCTTCATGCATAATGAAATAGGTTTCGGATTCTGGATTTTCCAACTCAGTTGACAAAACTCTCAGACTATAAGCCTCTTCAAAGTATTCCTGTAACTGCTCTTCCGTATTATCATGAGCAAATGTTTCACGAAAGGTTTGTTTAGCAATTTTGGACAACACCCCAACATCTGCCATTTCTACTTTTCTAATCATTATTTAAACTGTTCTGAGAAGCGGACATCTCCTTGGTAGAAACCACGGATATCGTTGATTCCGTAACGGAGCATAGCTACGCGCTCTTGACCAAGACCAAAGGCAAATCCAGAGTAAACAGTCGCATCGATACCACTCATTTCAAGAACACGTGGGTGAACCATACCGGCACCCATGATTTCGATCCAACCTGTTTTCTTACATACGTTACAGCCTTCTCCACCACACTTGAAGCAAGAAACATCCACCTCAACAGATGGTTCTGTGAATGGGAAGTAAGAGGGACGCAAACGGATCTGACGCTCTTCACCGAACATTTTTTGCACAATCAACTGAAGGGTTCCTTGAAGGTCAGCCATAGAGATATTTTTCCCAACAACCAATCCTTCGATTTGGTGGAACTGGTGACTGTGGGTTGCATCGTCCGTATCACGACGGAAGACACGCCCTGGTGAGATCATTTTCAAAGGCCCTTTAGAGAAATCATGGGCATCCATGGCACGCGCCTGCACAGGAGATGTATGAGTACGGAGTAAGATCTCTTCTGTGATATAGAAAGTATCCTGCATATCACGGGCTGGGTGGTCTTTAGGAAGGTTCATACGCTCAAAGTTATAGTAGTCTTGCTCCACTTCAAAACCATCCACGACTTGGTAACCCATCCCAATGAAAATATCTTCGATTTCTTCACTGGTTTGTGTCAAAACGTGACGGTGACCAGTCGCAACTGGGCGGCCTGGAAGCGTCACATCTATACTCTCGCTAGTTAATTGTGCAGCAACTTTCTTTTCTTCCAAGAGCTTAGCTGTTTCTTCAAAAGCAGCTGTCAAGACATCACGAGCTTCATTGACGTGTTTCCCGATGATTGGACGCATCTCAGCAGAAACATCTTTCATCCCTTTGAGGATTTCAGTGAGCGAACCCTTTTTACCAAGGACAGAGACACGCAAATCTTGCATCTCTTTTTCATTTTCAGCAGTAATCTGCTTCAAGCTAGCCAGCGTTTCTTCGCGAAGCGCTTTTAATTGTTCTTCAATAGTTGACATAATTCCTCCATCAGTCTCTCGTAGATAAAAAGAAAACCACATGCCAAAAACTCCACTCGGAGCGTTGACACGCGGTACCATCCGTTTTTATCTGACAAGTCAGACCTTCATTTCTAAATCCATGCGCAAGTGAATTCACCCAGGTTTCATATAGAGAGCTTGCAGTCACGGCTCTCCTCCCTAATATACTTCCCTTGGGCTACTAGTCTTGCAGATTTCTATTCAATTACTACTTAGTTTATCAGATTTTTAGTTAAAAAACAAGTTAGATTAGACTAATTTCAATACAAAACTCGTCCCTTTTTCTGTTGCCCCATTTTCCACAAATCCAAGCGACTCGAAACATCGCCTAGACGCATGATTGTAAGTGTAGATTTCCTTAACTCTCAATTCTTTCCATCCTTTTACTCGAGCCAATTCAATCAAAGCACTTAGAATCTTTTTCCCAAGTCCTCGATGTTGGTAAGCAGGATTTCCAATCACAATGGGAAGATTATCCTGAGATAGTGTAACATCCCCAATTGGAAACCATTCTCCCTTCTCCTTGACTTCAATCCAAAAAAGCTCACCGTGCTGATCCAAATAGGAATACATGGCTTCCAAAGTTTCTTGACTGTAAGGAAGCTTTACCCCATCTACGAGGTAAACCAAGTTCACATCCTGATACCAAGCAAAAGCTTCCTCACAATGATTGACCTTACAATAAGGAACGAGACGTAGTGCATTATCTATTTGTAAAATCTGTTTCATCAGCTTTCCTTTTCAATAAGAGAGTTGTTGCTTGATTAAAACCCTCACACCAGTTATACCATTTTGCTTCATACTCATCTTGAGGTAAGATATGATTTTTTAAATCCAGAACAGAGTAAATTTTTCTTTCTTCGCAGGCTTGCGCATAAAGATGATATAGTTCATCACCGCCGTCTCTATCAAACTCAGCAGAAATCGTATCCCGACCTGCCAATAAAGCCTGATAAGTCCTGTGATGCCCATCTGTAATCAACAAGCAATTTCCAAAGGCAAGAATACTGATTGGATCAACATTGTTTAGTTCTACAGACTGATAAAGCATCTGAATATCTTGCAACTTCTTTTCTGATAAGTATAGTTGAGTCGGATGAAGATCTGCTATATTGACTTTCATTTCTTTCTCCTCAAAGGAATTCGATACTCACTTCTGCTTACCTTTAAATCGCCATTGGAAGCGAAGTTTATCATAGAAGGGAAACTCGATAAACAGGACTCCCATCCACAAAAGAGACAATAGTTCATACTACTATTACTCTATTTTCATTGCTCTCACAATCGCTAAGGCAGTCAACACAAAAATAAAAAGTGGAATCACTGTGGTTTTTAGGTTTGTAGCACTCGCTAATGCAACGATGAGCATACTAAGAATTCCTGGTACAACAACATTAAACACTCCAAGCACTGACTGTATGGTTCCCATAACTTCCTCTGGAACCATCGAAAATACAAGGTTGAAAATCCGAGGTCCCATCATTCCTACAGCAACTGCGCATAAGAAGACAACTGCCAATAAAAGGAGAAACTGATTGGTCAACCAAGAAAAGAGAATACAGAGATGCATAATTTCTTCAAAGTAAGCAATCATTTTTATGGGAATATTTTTTAAGATACTTCCGCTCAGAAAACTTCCCACAATCGTTCCTGAAAAAATAACCACGGACAAGACTGCAATGGATTGCCCAGTGTCAAGGAAGATAAATGGATGATGGATCAACATCAAGGTCGTTAAAGGGGTAATAATACTTAAAATCACTTGGTTCATAGCTGCAATGAATATTAATTTGATGATTGCTGGAAAACTTGACAATATCTTCATTGAATGGAGGAAATGCTCTCCAAAAGATTTTGCGGTTAATCTTTTACCAACCTCCATCTGTCCCTCAATATCTCTCAAAGAAGTACGAATAAGCACCACACCCAACAGTGCAAAAAGAAAGGTCAAAGCATTCAAACCTACAAACATCTGAAGACTGATAACCCCAATCAAAACTCCACCTATAAGGTTGCTGAGAATATTAACTACACCAGCAGTTGCCTGTCTAAACCCCATAGCATCTGTCATATCATCTCCGATAATCCTCACATACAAAGGAGAAATCATAGCACCCGCAAAATAACTCATGGTATCTGATAAAAGATTGATTCCGCAAATAAGGAGAACCATCCCCATAGAGAAGTTCTTATCCGCTACAAACAGTGTCAATAGAGTATAAAGCAGAAACTTACTTGCCAATATAGCAATATATTTTGCGACACGATTTTTTTGAAAATCGGCAATAACACCTGTGAACAACTGAGAAATCTGTGGCAAAGTCTCCGAAACTGTTATACAAAGAACAGCTAATGAAGCAAATTTATATCCCGATACATACGAAATAAAGGAAATATAAAACAGCGTATCCCCAAATGACGAAACCCATTGATTAATCAGCAACATTCGATAACTTTTATTAGTCAAAAAAGTATTCATTGAATCGCCTCCTTCTTCAGTTCAAAAGGAAATTGAAATTCTAACAGTGCCCAATATATTCCCAAAGTTCCAATACCAAAATCAAAATAATCGTAATTTCGATTCTCACTTTGAAAAACAAGAAGTTCATCATACTTTCTAAAAGACTTAGTAAGAAGCAACTGAACTATATCATTCTTATCTTTATCTCCAAATACATACGCATAAGTTTGTAACAGACTAGCAATGCCATGGCAATAACATGTTTCCATACTCAGGTGGTGGTTAAGAATCACCACTCTAGCCTCCGAAATTAACTTAGAGTATTTTAGAGGTTCGACCAAACAAAGATATAGAATCAACCCTGATAGTCCATCACACCAAGATAGCTCTAAATTATTGTAACTATTTTTATTTTTCAAAATTTCTTGTGATAATATTTTTGCAATTTCTTCTGTAAAAATACTTATTATGGAATCAAATTTCTTACTATCAAATAAAATTTTATATTCATTCAAAACATATGCTATTCCTGCTTTTCCATGAGCAAAACTATAATCAAACAAGGAATTATATTGTGAAAAATCCTGACCGATTTCCTCTTGAAGTTCAGAAATTGCAGTATGGATAAATTCTTCAAGATAGGCGGTTCCTTCCAACTCATAATACCTCATAAGAGATAGCAAAACACCTGCTTTTCCTAAAACAAAATCCTGTTCGCTAATATCATTATAACCTAACAATATTTCACTTACTAGAGTAGTAGCTTTATTTTTATAAAAAATATCACCTGTTCTTTCAAACAATAATATTAAAGCCCATAAAAATCCTGACGCACCAAAATACAATGAATTTTGATACAGATAACTCTTGCTATCTCTTGTTATTTCTATCTTTTGAACCCATTGCTTAACTAACTTCAGTTCAGAAGACGATAAACATTGAGTAACAAATATTATATAACCAGACAGTCCGTGCTGAAAAGATATCGGGTTAACAAATTCTCCAAATTCATTTGAAGGTAAAAGACGACCTGTGCTATCAATATTTTGGGATAAAATAAAATGTGCTATTTTCTCAGATTCCTTTTTAAAATCATAACAACTAACATTAAAATCCACCTCTGACATATCAATATTCAAAATTTCAATTTCATTAATTTTCTTTATTATATTAGTAGATTCTTTCGCTTCACTTAAATTCAACAGATAAATCAACCAGTAATACACACTCTCTGATATATATTCCATATTTTTAGCGATTCGTAACGCTTGTTTTATTTTATCAATACAACTAATATCGTACAGATTGTCTCCCGGCGAAAAAGCTAATGTTCTACCAACCAAAATAGCAAAACTAGTCATGGCTACAGCAAAATAATCTTGATTAATCGAACTCTCAGATAGGTCATTATCTGGATTTACCATAAAAGGGGTTTTTACATATCGTCGTACATCTTTTATCAGAGATACATTCTCTAAATCTATTAAAAATATAGAACCATCTTCTCTATAAATAAAATTTGTAGGCGATAAGTCTACAATCTTATATCCTAAACTATGAATAGAATTAACAATTGATATTAAATTATCTATTAATTTTAATTTTGTTCTATAAGAAAACCTTTCTTCCCCAATTAAATCAAAATAACTATATCCTTCAATAAAACTTTGAACAACAAAATAGTCTCCATCAACTTCAAACTCATCTATAAAGTTTGCCGTATAAAGCTGAGAATCTAATATCTTCAACATATTAGCTTCATTTTTTATCTCAGCGATAGCAAAATGCTTCCCCTCAACATCGTTGCTGACAAAAGGGCGCACTTGTTTCACAATAACTTTTTCCCCAGTATCTTTCTTTTTAGCTCTATATACATTCCCTCTGTTAGATTTTTTTAATATTATTTCAAATTTATAGTTATTTATTAAATGATTCTCAGGTATTCTCCCTATCTCTCCAAATAACTCCTGTTTCTCTTCTGGAGTAAAAAGATCCTCCTTCCAATCAGGTATCACAGGAAAATTTTTACGAACATCTTCTACCCAATTCCCCTCCTCGTTTTTCAACAAATAAATAATTTTGTGATTTTTTTCGTCATATTCTTGTATTTTTTTAAATGAACCAAATCTATAGTGCAGCGGTGAATGTTTTCCACATTGAAAATCAGACAATATTCTTGGAGAAAAATATATAGCAAGTTTCTCACGTAACGCTAATATTATTTCACGAGCTTGCTTATCATTTGCAGGATAAATTGTCATAAATTTATTGGCTATAGGTGACGTTTCTCGTGGAGAGTTAATCTTTTTTAAACTTTCAATATCCTTAACAACTTTAAATGAACATTCAATTTCGCGTAAAAAAGATGCTACTAGTGTAAAGATACTAACCGCATCTTTCATTTGTGAACTTATGTGAATTTTCCATCCCGAATCTGATAAATTCTTATTATAGCCAAAATAAACCCAGTCAGAAGAAACATACTTAACTTTAGAATCAAATTGTTGTATTGAATTCTCAAGAACATCCATTAATTACTCCTCGTATATAAAGAAAGAGAAGTAGACTAACCCACCTCTCCTATATAATTAAACTATCTTAAACTTTCGTAAATAATCTACAATTGATTAAATACATGAAAGCGCCTATTAAACTTGAACTTCTTAAAAATGAACTGTCAAACTATAAAGAATTATGAAATATTTTATATGCAGACATCAACATTTCAATAAGAAGAGGTTCTAAAAGCATTTAAGACTAACCGACTGTAACCGAGCATGTAAAGTCGCATAATCTTTCAACTTGCGTAGGAAGAGGTGCAACTGGTAACATCTCAAGATTTGACAATGTTTCCATGGTGATTCTCCTAATTTTATTTAGAATTCTTTTTCCGGAAAGGAAAATTCTATAAAGCCTTTATAAATATAGTTAAAGAGTTTTTTAGATAAATCTCACAAGCAAAACTTCAACATCCAGATAAATGAAGTCTCAATACACTAATACAACACTTAAGGACTAAATCCTCCATCAGAATCTGATTTATTTTTGAAAGTAAAACTCAATTCTGTTTATGAAGCGATATGTTGGATATCTTTAAAGTGAAATTCCATATGCTGGTCCTGGATCAACTCCTCTAGTTGTTACAGATAAAGAGCCACTTAACACATTAAATAGAAATAGAAGCAATAAAGCAATTAATATACATAGCTTGACAACTTGAAATCTTTTCATCTTCTAAACCTCCTTAACTATTGACGATATTCTAACACATCAATTTTAGTTTGTCAATAATTTTTATGTAGATTTCTTATTTTTTTTGAAATATGAATTTAAGTTATCTAAAAATACAAATCTTTTTCTTAATCTTCACTTTCCAATAATTTCATTTCCTTCTCAATTTCCATCATCATTCTCTGGTTCTCTTCGTGCTTGTAAAGCTGATAAGATACTTGATAAAAACCTAGTATCCTATCCTTTTCAGCAAATCCCACACTTATATTTCCCAATAAACAATACAAATCTGCTAATCGATAACTACTATTATATCTTTTACAAATAGCTATTGTTTCTGTAATCTCTTCTATAGCTTCAGATGTTTGTTCATTCAACCACAAATATCTACAATAGTTATATCGGAATTTAATCATCAATTCTAATTGTTCCAAATGATGAACAGATAATGACTGGATATTCTCTTTTAAAAGTTGATAGAGCTCCTGATATGTGTCTTCCTGCCCCATATCAAAATAAAAATTAGCCAAGGTATTTCCCAGCTGTAGATAGTAAAAATCAGATTTTTTCAGAGACAACAGTATTTTTTCCAATTTCGCAACTGCCTCTGTTTGATGATTCAGATAATGGAATTGAACTAATGTATCAATCCAGTCTAAATAAATCTGATCTTTAGCAGATAAACGAGCACGTTTAGATTTTTCTAGTTCATATATGTAATGGAGAGATTCATATTCCCTCTCATCCAAAAACTTCTTAGATAGTTCTTTAAACTTATCAATATTTTCCAAGCTAGAAACCTCAGTCTCTTCAAAGAAATAATTCATGCTCACCTTCAATCGCTTAGATAGCTGAAAGAGTAATTCTGACCCGGGTGAGTATTTACCTTGCTCCATACGGCTAATCTGTCCTTGCTCACAAATCCCCTTAGCCAATTCCTTTTGAGATAATTTTAATTCCTTTCTCTTGTTTTTTAAGCGTGTCGCTAGTAACATGTCCACACTTTATTCCTCCTTGCTTTATTTATTAAAGTACATCAAGTTTCAAAAACATGTTTAAAATATATATTTTATATCCTTATCTTTGTATAATTTTTTATCTTTTTCATCACTTCTGCTTACCTTTAAATCGCCATTGGAAGCGAAGTTTATCATAGAAGGGAAACTCGATAAACAGGACTCCCAAGCCTACACAGAGACTGGCAAGAACATCTGATGGGTAATGAACTCCCAGATAGACCCTTGATACCAGCACACTGACTAGGTAGAGGCCAAGAATAATTTGCACGATTTTTCTCCAGACTGGATCTTTAATCCGTTGACTAAGAATGACAATCAGAGATCCGACCATCAAGGTTACAGCCAGAGAATGCCCACTCGGGAAGGAAAATCCCTTCTCCTCAACTAGATGTAAGATAGCCGGCCGAGGGCGCTGATAGATGTTTTTAAAGGTCACAATTAAAAGACCTGCCAAAGCCAGATTTCCCAGCATGAAGAAACTTTCTATCTTCCATCGCTTACGATAAAAGACAAAAGCTGTAATGACAACCCAAGTGATAATCACTGGGATATCAATCAAACGTGTGATGGCTCGGAAAAGAATAGTCAAGTAATCTGGCAAGTCTCCTCGCACAGCCAGCTGAATCGGTTGGTCAAAACCGACCAGCGTGTCAGGATAAAATTTGACCATATAGCCAAGAATAACGAAAAGTAAAAGGGCAAAACTGCCCTTCATTAAAAATGTTTGTTTATCTCTCATAATGTTTTAAGGTTGGTTTCAAGAGAATGTACAACAACCAGAATGAAACGGAAAAGATTACACCCTCAATCAAATTAAAAGGTAATACCATAGTCATTAGGTAGTTGGAAAGTCCCAAAATTTTTCCAATATCAAAGTTAGCAAACTTAGCGTACAAAGGAACAGCGTAAACATAGTTGAGAACCAACATAGCCACGGTTAAACCAATAGTTCCAGCTAGAGAGCCTAGTAGGAAACGAAGGGTTGTCCGTTCCTTTTTCCAAATCAAAGCAAATACGATGACAAAAACTCCCAAAGCTACGATATTCATTGGCAAACCAATGTAAGTATTCACTCCCTGGCTGTTAAGAAGCAGTTTCAAGAGTGAGCGAAGCAAGAGAACTCCTAGAGCAGCAGGCAAATCCATGACCACCAAGCCCACAAGGACTGGCAAGATACTAAATTCGATCTTGAGGAAGGACGCCGCTGGTAAAAGCGGAAAGTCAAAGTACATCAGCACAAATGAGATGGCTGATAAGATCGCAATGGTCGAAAGTCGACGTGTGTTTGTCATAACAGGTTCCTCCAATTTTCTATAAAATCAGAAGAAGTTAGAAAGGATTCCTCTATCTATTCTCACTTTTTATATCCCAAAAGTTCCCTCTCACTCTATTAAAGAAAATAAAAGCAAGCGGTTACAATTCAGCTATAAATCTATCAGAACAGACAAAGCTATTCTTTCGTCTTCTCCCATCCAGACTATACTGTCGGTTGTGGAATCTCACCACATCAGCTTGCGCTCGCGGACTTATTTGGCTAAGATATTTTAGATTTATCTAGGCGTCGCAGTCGAAGATAATACTTAAAGTATATCGAGACAAGACAACGACGAGAAAGCTAAAATAGATAGTCAAATTTACCGCCGGTCGGGAATCACACCCTGCCCTGAAGACTCTTTTATCATAACAAAAAACGCTTGCAAGCGCAAGCATTTTGTTCATTTTCATTTTTTATTTCAATTTATCCACTTCATAGGTATGAACGAGCTCAAGACCTGCAAAGTTCTGCTGGCGAAGAGCCTCATAGACAATCATGCAGACGGTATTAGACACATTGAGACTGCGGACATGTTCATCATTCATAGGAATACGTAGAGCCTTCTCAGGATGTTCTCGCATAAAGTCCTCAGGTAAGCCCTTGTCTTCACGTCCAAAGAGAAAATAGTGGTCCTCGTCAGTCGATAAATCCACCTCAGAATACACGTTCTCAGCGAATTTAGAAATCAGGTAGAGTTTGCCCTTCATCTGAGACATGAAATCCTCCAAACTCTCGTAAAAATAAATCTCTAGCTTATCCCAATAATCCAATCCAGCTCGCTTCATCTTGCGATCATCGATAGGAAAGCCCATTGGCTTGATGATGTGGAGGGGAGAATTGGTCGCAGCGCAAGTACGCGCGATATTGCCTGTATTTTGTGGAATTTGAGGTTCAAATAATACAATGTGATTTGTCATGACTTGCTTCCTTTCACCATTGCAAAAAAATAGCCACACTGCCCGGAGTCAAGCTCAGCAAACAGCGTGGTTAAGGCATCGTTAACTTACCTCACAACAGGTTTGAAGTAAATCAGCGAAACTACTTTCTTAGTATAACACTTTCAGAATCATTGTCAATAGAAACGACTTGATTTTTTCAATTTTTTCAAGCTATTTCCAAGGGTTGTAAAATCGTCCCTGATTCTGCAAGATAAGTAGTAAACTAGCTACTAAAAACAAGGTTGCCAAGAGCAAGGTAAGATAATCTCCTTTTTTCAAGGCCTGATAACTATACCAAGTGCGTTTTTTCTCTTTCCCAAAGCGCCGAAGCTCCATGGCGGTCGCAATGGTATCAATGCGTTCTAGCGAGCTAAAAATCAAGGGAGTGATAATGCGCAGATTGCCTTTGATTCGTTGCATAAGAGAAGCTTTTTTGGATAATTCCATCCCACGCGCCTCCTGAGACATCTTGATAGTAAAGAATTCTTCCTGCAAATCTGGAATATAGCGCAAGGTCAGACTGACTGAATAGGCAATCTTGTAAGGCACACCAATTTGATTTAAACTGGAAGCAAACTGACTAGGGTGGGTTGTCATCAAAAAGATAATAGCTAGAGGAATGGTGCAAAGGTACTTAATAGCCAGATTTAGCAGATAAAAAAGCTCTTGACTAGTCAGAGTGTAGGCACCGATTCCCTGCCAAATCACACTTCTCTCTCCGTAAAGTCCAACCCCATACTCGGGAGAAAAGAGATAGACCATCAAGACGTTTAAAACGGCAAATACCGTCGCAAAAACGGCTACAAAGGAAACATCTTTAAAACGGATTTCTGACAAATAGAGGAGAAAGACCGAAAAGATGGCAATCAGAACAAGCAGTCTGGTATCATAGCTAATCATGGCAGCCAATGATACGAGAATGAAAAAGAGGAGTTTCCCAGCTCCTGACAAGCGATGAATCACAGTATCTCTATGCTGGTAACCAATTAATTTAGCTTGCATCCTTCTCTCCTTTCTTTGTAAAATGCCGTTAAAGCAAGTGGATCCACGTCGAGTTTCTTAGCCAAGTTGAAGATTGAAGTTTCTTTTAGATTGGCTTTTAGTAACAGCTCAGGATTGCTCAACAGACTAGCTGGATCAGTATCGGCAATCAATTCTCCATCCACCATAACAAGAGCTCGGTCTGAATAATCCAGCATCAATTGCATATCATGGGTAATCATGACAATGGTATGACCTTTTTGATGCAACTCTTCGAGAAATTCCATAATCTCAGTATAGTTCTTCTGGTCTTGACCTGCTGTTGGCTCATCTAGGAGAATAATTTCAGCGCCTAAAACCAAAATCGAGGCAATAGTAACACGTTTTTTCTGGCCAAATGACAGGGCAGAAATTGGCCAATTACGGAATTCATAGAGACCACAGATTTTCAAGGTTTCATAGACTCTCGTTTCAATTTCCTGCTCATCCACACCTCGCAAACGGAGCCCTAGAGCCACCTCATCAAAAATCATATTGGTTGAAATCATTTGATTAGGATTTTGCAGCACATAGCCTACTCGTTCCGCCCGTTCTGCAACAGAATCTCCTTTGATATCCTGGCCTTCCCAAAGGTAAGAACCTTCTGTCTGGATAAATCTACTTAAGGCCTTGGCTAGAGTTGATTTCCCTGCTCCATTTTTCCCGACAATGGCAATCTTTTCGCCCTTTTTAATATCTAAATGTAGGGATTTTAAAATCGGTCTATCATCATAAGAAAAAGACACGTCCTCTAATTTAAAGAGTGACTGCAATTCTGGGGTTTCTTTTACCAGTTCCGTCCGCAACTGAATCTGGCCTTTTGAGATAGACAAGTTATCCAGATTTGCTAATTGTTCTTCCTTGGCTAAATCCACACCCAATTGACGGAGAGTGGTAAGATAAAGAGGTTCTCGGATTCCATTTTGGGTCAACAGATCAGTCGCCAATAACTGGTCAGGACTCCCATTAAAGAGGATACGACCATCGTTTATCAAGACAATCCGATCCACAGGACGATGCAGAACGTCCTCCAAACGGTGCTCGATAATAAGAGTCGTCGTCCCCTCCTCCTTATGAATCTGATCAATCAATTCGATAATATCCTGACCTGACTTGGGATCCAGATTGGCGAGTGGCTCATCAAACAAAAGAATCGGACTCTCATCAATCAAGACACCAGCCAGACTGACTCGCTGCTTTTGTCCACCTGACAAATCCTGAGGACGCTGAGACAGTAAAGAAAGAAGGTCCAGCTTTTCAGCCCATTTATGAACACGACTTTTCATCTCATCTAGAGCTTTCACGTCATTTTCCAGAGCAAAAGCCAAATCCTCTGCCACGGATAAACCGATAAACTGCCCATCTGTATCCTGTAAAACCGTGCTAACCAGATGAGATTTATCGTAGATGCTCATATCAAAGGCTGCTTGCCCCTTGATCAAAAATTCTCCAGACATCTGACCCTTGTAAATATTGGGAATAATCCCATTCAAACACTGACCCAAGGTAGACTTACCTGACCCAGATGGCCCAACAATTAAGACTTTCTCCCCCTTGTAAATGGTCAAATTTACCCCTTGCAAGGTTGGTTCTTGTTGTGTTTCATACCGGAAAGAGAAATCCTTCCACTCAATTATAGCTTCTTTCATCTTACTCTCTTCATTCGCTTCTTAGACTTCTATTTTATCATAAATCAAGCCCTTCTTGCAGTCTCTTCTCTTAAAATCTTAGCGCCAACAAGATTCCTAGCCTAAATTGCTTACTCGACTAGCCTATAAACAGCAAAAAGACTGGTTGCCCAGCCTTCCCCATCATTTTAGTCCTTTTTCAAACTTCCTGCACGAGTTTGAGTTCCTGCATAGGCAAGCAAGAGAAGAGTTCCTGCAATAGCTACAGATACACCATTAGCAATTCCCGCAACAATCCCTTGGGCAAATACTTTTTCTGCTGCTTCTTGATAAATCACAACATCTCCAAGTGGTGCCAAGACACCCCAAACAAGGGCATTTGCAAGTAGTTGAATGAGGTTAAAAATAAGAATATCTTTCCAGTCAAAGACACCATTGATCACGCGAACGTACTTTCTAAATAGCCCTACAGCTAGACCAAAGAGCCCGCTAGCAACAATCCAAGTCCACCACAGACCGTAACCAGCAAGAGAGTCCTTGATTGCATGACCAATCAACCCGACAAGCAAACCGATAATCGGTCCAAAAATAATAGAAAGTAGCGCTTGTACCGCATACTGAAGCTGGATGCTTGTATTTGGAACAGGGGTCGGAATGTTGATCATCCCGATGACGACAAAGAGGGCAGCGCCAATTCCGACAGCAACAACTTGTTTAATTGTAAATTTGATTTCCATACTATTTATTCTCCTATTTTATCCTTCTATTTTCTTTATTTCAATGGTCCAAGATGAACCGACACCCACATTGTAAGCTTTGGCAAAGGAACCTTGGTTAATTGCCAGACCTAAACGATAGAGAGAGTTGATGTAAAGGATGGGTTGCCCAATTCTCACATCTGCAAATGATTTGCCATAGACAACCTGATTTTGATAGACCAGCATATCAGCATGATAGATAGTCACCTCAAAACGATCACCGAATGCTGGTTCCAGCTTGTAAAATTCTTCTCGCGTGATAGAGGTCCAAAGCGAACCAAAACGCACATCCAGAATATCAATAGCTCCCTTCACCAGATGATCTTCTATGATGGTCTCTACGACTGGAAGTTCCACAATCTGATCTACACTGAGCTCTGGCCCCACTTCCTCAAAACTAATGTGACCACTGGCTAATTTAGCACCAGTATAGGCATAGACATCACGACCGTGGAAGGTATAAGAATGCTCTGTGTTTTGACGTCTATTAGCTACCTCAGAAATTTCACGAATGGCTACAATACCAACGTGTTTCTTAATAAAAGAAAGCGTTCCATTATCTGGCGTGACAATGTATTGATTTTTTGCAGTCTTGGCAACCACACTCTTACGTTTCGAGCCGACACCTGGATCGACAACCGATACAAACGTCGTTCCCTCAGGCCAGTAATCCACCGTCTGAAAGAGACGATAGCTCCCCTCAAAAATATTATAAGGCGTGATATCGTGCGTCAAATGATGAATTTTTAAGGTTGGAGACTCTTCTAAAGCCACTCCAATCATAGCCGATACCGCACCATCAACCAGACCAAAGTCTGATTGTAATACCAGTAAATTATTATTCATTTTATCTCCTTGTATATCCTTTATCATACCATATTTCAGAGAAAGGTGCTAATAGCTATTTTAATTGATTAGGGTATAGTTTTACCTTATAGCAAATTTCCTACTAAAAACTCTGGTGATTAGCTAGTAGGTGCATTTTTTCTTGAAAAAAGGTATGATAGTTACATAATGAAGAAGTAGGTTTTATTATGAAAATTATCCTTGTCGGAGGGGGAAAAGTTGGTTCTGCCCTCTGTCGCTCCTTGGTTGCAGAAAAGCATGATGTTTTGCTGATTGAGCAAGACGAAGCTGTCCTCAATCATATTGTCAATCGCTTTGATATCATGGGTATCCTTGGTAACGGGGCCGATTTTACCATCCTTGAGCAAGCCAATGTCCAGGATTGTGATATCTTTATCGCCCTGACTGAATACGATGAAGTGAACATGATTGCAGCCGTTCTAGCCAAGAAAATGGGGGCTAAAGAGACCATCGTTCGGGTGCGGAACCCTGAATATTCTAACTCTTATTTCAAGGAAAAGAATATCCTCGGTTTTTCTCTTATCGTTAACCCTGAGCTCTTGGCTGCCCGCGCTATCGCGAATATCATTGACTTTCCCAACGCCCTCTCTGTCGAACGTTTCTTTGGTGGACGGGTCAGCTTGATGGAATTCACTGTTAAATCCTCCAGTGGTCTTTGCCAAATGCCCATTTCTGATTTTCGGAAAAAATTTGGCAATGTCATTGTATGTGCGATAGAGAGGGATCATCAAATTATCATTCCAAGCGGTAACATGACCATACAGGATAAAGATAGAATCTTTGTCACTGGTAACCGTGTTGACATGATGCTCTTCCATAATTATTTCAAATCTCGTGCCGTGAAGAGTCTTCTTATTGTTGGAGCTGGTAGAATTGCCTATTATCTACTAGGTATCCTCAAAGACAGTCGTATCGATACCAAGGTTATTGAAATCAATCCTGAAATCGCTAGCTTCTTTAGCGAGAAATTCCCAAATCTCTACATCGTTCAGGGAGATGGTACCGCAAAAGATATCCTGCTGGAAGAAAGTGCTCAAAATTATGATGCCGTTGCGACTCTAACAGGAGTCGATGAGGAAAATCTGATTACATCTATGTTCCTTGACAGGGTAGGTGTACAGAAAAATATTACCAAGGTCAATCGTACCAGTCTCCTCGAGATTATCAATGCACCTGATTTTTCAAGTATCATCACACCTAAAAGCATTGCTGTAGATACAATCATGCACTTTATTCGTGGTCGGGTTAATGCCCAGTATTCAGACCTTCAAGCCATGCACCATCTAGCCAATGGCCAAATCGAAACCCTGCAATTCCATATCAAGGAAGCTAATAAGATGACTGCCAAACCTCTTTCTCAACTAAAACTGAAAAAAGGTGTTCTTATTGCAGCCATCATTCGAAAGGGCAAGACTATTTTCCCTACTGGGGAGGATATGCTGGAAGTTGGAGACAAGCTCCTAGTAACAACTTTGTTGCCAAACATCACCAAGATTTATGACTTGATTGCGAGGTAAGAAATGAATAAAAGTATGATTCGTTACCTCCTTTCAAAATTACTTTTGATTGAAGCTGTTCTTCTTTTGGTTCCTGTAGCTGTTGCTATCTATTACCGTGAATCGAGCCAAGTCTTTACGGCCCTCTTTTCAACAATAGGGATTCTCGTATTACTAGGTGGTTCAGGAATTTTACAAAAGCCCAAAAATCAACGGATTTATGCCAAGGAGGGAGTCTTGATTGTTGCCTTCTGTTGGATCCTTTGGTCTTTCTTTGGTGGTCTCCCCTTTGTCTTTGCTAGACAAATTCCCAGCGTTATCGATGCCTTTTTTGAGATCAGTTCTGGCTTTACAACTACTGGAGCAACTATTCTGAATGACGTTTCAGTTCTCAGCCGTTCCCTCCTCTTCTGGCGAAGTTTTACCCACTTGATTGGAGGGATGGGGGTGCTTGTTTTTGCGCTTGCTATTATGGATAATGCCAAGAATAGTCACCTAGAGGTGATGAAGGCTGAGGTTCCTGGCCCTGTTTTTGGTAAAGTAGTATCCAAACTAAAAAACACTGCCCAGATTCTCTATCTCCTTTATCTAGCTCTCTTCTCCCTCTTTGTCATCATCTATTATCTAGCTGGCATGCCCCTATTTGATAGTTTTGTCATTGCCATGGGGACAGCAGGTACAGGAGGCTTTACCGTCTATAACGATGGAATCGCCCACTATGGTAGCTCACTGATTACCTATCTGGTTAGTATAGGAGTTTTGGTTTTTGGGGTAAATTTCAATCTCTACTACTACCTTATGCTCCGTCGCGTCAAGGCCTTCTTTGGAGATGAAGAACTTCGGGCTTACTTGGTCATTGTACTGCTTTCTACAGGCTTGATTAGCCTCAATACCCTCTACCTCTATCCAGGATTTTCAAAGAGTTTTGAAATGGCCTTCTTCCAAGTTTCCAATATCATTACGACGACTGGTTTTGGTTACGGAGATATTACCAACTGGCCCCTCTTCTCCCAGTTTATTCTTCTCTTCCTCATGGGAATTGGTGGTTCTGCTGGATCAACCGCAGGTGGACTCAAGGTTATTCGAGGCCTCATCCTTTCAAAAATTGCTAAAAATCAGATTTTATCAATCCTATCGCCCCACCGTGTTTTGACCCTCCATGTTAATAAGACGGTGATTGACAAAGATACCCAGCATAAGATTCTCAAATACTTTGTCATCTATTCTATGATTTTGCTAGCGCTTATCTTTATTGTCAGCCTAGATAGCAATGATTTCCTAGTCGTTACCAGTGCTGTCTTTAGCTGTTTCAATAATATCGGACCTATTCTAGGAACCACTTCTAGTTTCTCAATCTTTAGTCCTATCTCAAAAATTCTCCTCTCCTTTGCAATGATTGCAGGGCGCTTGGAGATTTATCCAATCTTACTTCTCTTTATGAAGAGAACTTGGTCTAAGAGATAAAATACAACCACACCTTGTGTCTTACAAAGTGTGGTTTTTTTATTTCTGATGATCTCTCGCCCCCAACTAACTCTCTTTTTAAACCAAGCGAGACACTTCAGATCCTGACTAATACTCAATGAAAATCAAAAAGCAAACTAGGAAGCTAGCCACAGGTTGCTCAACGCACCGCTTTGAGATTGCAGATAAAACTGACGTGCTTTGAAGAGATTTTACCCAAAAACCCTCAGTCGACTGACCGAGGGTTCCTTATTTCATTATTCAAGAACTTGATTAGCTCAACGTATCCAAGGCATCATCCATTGAAAGAACTTCGTGGAAGACACGTTGTGTCAATTCAGTTTTTTGTTCTGGAGTGAGGTATTTAGTGTTTACACAGTATCCAGAGATACGTACGATAACGTCTTCGCCTGACATGATCTTTTCGTAAACATCGTTCAAGTCCATAACGTTCAAGTTAACGTGTTGTCCACCGTTTTCAAAGTAACCATCAAGGATTGTTACCAAGTTATCAACTTGTTCGTCACGAGTCTTACCAAGAGCACGAGGTGATACTTGTGTAGTCAATGAGATACCATCAGCTGCGTAACTAAAGTCAAGGCTAGAAAGTGAGTTCAAGTTTTGCAACCATCCACCTTTAGCTTTGTTAGATGGGTTAGCACCTGGTGAGAAGAATTCAAGTTTAGACAAGTTCACAGAACCATCTTCGTTGAGGTATACACCTTTGTGGACTGGTGAGTTACCAGTTTGTTTGGAGTAAGCAACGTTAGATGTGATTGTCAAAAGTGATACTGTAGCTTCAGCGTCTTTGTAAAGTTTGTGGCTACGTAGACGAGTTGTGTAAGCTTCGATCAACCATTCTGCCAATTCGTTTGAACGTGGGTCATCTTCACCCCAACGTGGGTATTCACCGATTGTTTCGTAATCGTAGATGTAGCCATTTTCATCACGGATTGGTTTAACTGTAGCGTATTTGATAGCTGACAATGTATCAACAGTGTTGGCAAATCCACAGATACCGAATCCCATGTTGGCACGTTGTTTAGTTGGCAAGAAGGCCATTTGAACAGCTTCGTAGTTGTACTTATCAGTCATGTAGTGGATGATGTTCAAAGCATCTACGTAAGTGTCAGTCAACCAGTCAAGAGATTTTTCAAAGTTAGCTTTAACTGATTCAAATTCAAGAACTTCGTCACGGATTGGTTCGATGTCAAATACTTTGTAGTCTTTGTGAACATCGTCGTAACCACCGTTCAAACCAGTAAGAAGGGCTTTCAATACGTTTACACGCGCACCGAAGTACTGGATGTTGTGGCGTTGTTCTTCATTTTCTGGGTCAAGCGGAGACACACAGCATGAGATACAGCTCATTTCACCATATCCGTCTTTAGCCATTGTTGTTACACCTTCATATTGGATAGAAGAGTGTTTGTGGCTCATGTGCATACAGTAGCGACGGAAGTTGTATGGCAATTTATCAGTCCAAAGAACTGTCAAGTTTGGTTCTGGTGAGTTACCGATGTTGTCAAGTGTGTTCAAGAAACGGTAGTCCATCTTAGTAACACGGTGACGACCGTCGTTACCCATACCAGCCATAGAAGTTGTGATGAAAGTTGGGTCACCTGAGTACAATTGGTCGTAAGCTTTTGTACGAGCAAATTTAACTGTACGAAGTTTCATAACGAAATCATCAACGAATTCTTGGATTTCTGATTCAGTAAATGTACCACGAGCAAGGTCACGTTCTGCAAAGATGTCCAATACGATTGGTACACGTCCAAGAGATGTTGCAGCACCGTTGATAACACGGCAGACAGACATGAAGGCGATGTTAACCCATTGGATAGCTTCTTTAACGTTCATCGCTGGTTTGCGAACATCAACTCCGTAAAGGTCACCCAAGCGAACAACTTGTTGCAATGCTTGGTATTGAAGGTTGATTTCTTCACGAAGACGGATTGTTTCTTCATCGATTTCTTCGATTGCATTCCAGTCGTTTACTTTTTCTTGCATCAAGTAGTCTGCACCGTAAAGAGCAAGACGTGCGTAAACACCGATGATACGTCCGCGTGAGTATGCATCTGGAAGACCAGTTACAGTGTGCGCGTGACGTGCGCGACGAATGTTTGAAGTGTAAGCACGGAAGATACCGTCGTTAACTGTTGTTACGTATTTAGTAAAGATTTCGTGAACAGCTGGATCTGGTTCGTATCCATTTTCTTTCAAAGTAGTTTCAGCCATACGGATACCACCTTTTGGCATGAAGTTCAATTTGAAGAGTTCATCGTTTTGGATACCGAAGATAACTTCGTTTTCTTTATCGATAAATCCTGCTGGAATATCAGCGATAGATGTTGGACGAGTGTCCATTGGGAAACGAGTTTCTTCGTAGTGTGCTTTAGTTTCTTCTACAATTTTTTTGATGTGAAGTGAACGTTCTGTTGGTCCTGCGAGGAAGCTTTCGTCTCCATCATAAGGTGTGTAGTTAGCTTGTACGAAGCGTGATACACTTGCTTTTTCTTTCCAATCTACGCCTTTGAAGCCTTCCCAAGCTTTGTCAAAAATATCTTGTGCTTCAACAACTGTCTTAACAACCATGTTAATGTCCTCTTTTTTCTTTCTAGTAACAACTATCTGTTACATTCATGAGACAAGTATACCATACAGTAATCGTTTTCAACAAGTGGTAAATCCCTATTTTTACACTTTCTTTTCTAAAACAGTCTGTGTTTTATCCCAAACTGTATTATATTTTTGAAAAAAATATACCCTTTTTTCCTTTTTTCAGAAAAAAGGGTATAATAAAAGAAAATAAGCTGTAAAAAGGGGGGCTAGGCATGTTGATTTTTCCCTTATTAAATGATTTGTCAAGAAAAATCATCCATATTGACATGGATGCCTTTTTTGCTGCGGTGGAAATCAGAGATAATCCTAAACTCAGAGGAAAACCTGTCATTATCGGAAGCGACCCTCGGCAAACAGGTGGACGTGGTGTCGTTTCCACTTGTAGCTATGAGGCGCGAGCTTTTGGTGTCCATTCAGCCATGAGCTCTAAGGAAGCCTATGAGCGTTGTCCCCAGGCCGTCTTCATCTCAGGGAATTATGAAAAATATAAAGCTGTGGGCCTCCAGATTCGATCGATTTTTAAGCGCTATACAGATTTGATTGAACCCATGAGTATTGACGAAGCCTATTTGGATGTGACAGAAAATAAACTCGGTATCAAGTCAGCGGTCAAAATCGCTCGCCTCATTCAAGAGGATATCTGGCAAGAACTCCATCTAACTGCTTCTGCCGGCGTTTCTTACAACAAATTCTTAGCTAAAATGGCTAGCGATTATCAAAAACCACATGGCCTGACAGTGATTCTACCTGACCAAGCTGAGGATTTTCTCAAACAAATGGATATTTCCAAGTTTCATGGAGTAGGAAAAAAGACTGTAGAACGTCTTCATCAAATGGGCGTTTTTACTGGCGCTGATTTACTTGAAGTTCCTGAAGTGACCCTAATAGACCGTTTTGGCAGACTGGGCTATGACCTTTATCGAAAGGCTCGTGGCATCCACAATTCCCCAGTTAAATCCAATCGCATCTGTAAATCAATTGGGAAGGAGAAAACCTATGGAAAGATTCTCCGTGCCGAGGAGGACATCAAAAAAGAGCTGACTCTCCTATCAGAAAGGGTCGCTCTCAATCTCAATCAGCAAGAAAAAGCTGGTAAAATTGTCATTTTGAAAATCCGCTACGAAGACTTTTCAACTCTTACTAAACGAAAAAGTCTGGCCCAAAAAACACAGGATGCTAGTCAGATAAGCCAAATAGCCCTGCAACTCTATGAAGAGTTAGACGAGAAAGAAAGAGGTGTCCGCCTGTTGGGGATTACCATGACTGGATTTTAATACTCAATGAAAATCAAAGAGCAAACTAGGAAGCTAGCCGCAGGTTGCTCAAAACACCGTTTTGAGGTTGCAGATAGAACTGACGTGGTTTGAAGAGATTTTCGAAGAGTATAAAACCTTGAAGAGTTGCCCCTTCAAGGTTTTTCTTATACAAATAAACGGACAAAGCTATAAAGTAGCAAGATACTACCAAGCACGATACGGTATTTACCAAAAAGGGTAAAGTCGTGTTTTTTCACATAGCTGGTCAAGAAACGAATAGCGACCATACTGACTGCAAAAGCTACTCCCATCGCAACCAAGAGCAAGAACAACTGCCCAAAGCTCAAGAGCTGTCCTGCTTTCACAAATTTGAAAATCTTTAAGGCACTAGCTCCAAACATAACAGGAATTCCAAGATAGAAGGTAAATTCTGTCACAACAGAACGACTGGTTCCATTTAACAAACCACCGACAATCGTTGCTCCAGAACGACTGGTCCCTGGTAAAAGGGCAAGAACTTGGAAGAGTCCGATATAGAAAGCTGTCGTATAAGGAAGCTTGTCCAACTCTGTTACACTTGGCTCGATAGCACGCGCTTTATTGCGCTTTTCCAAATAAATAAAGGCAATCCCGTAGATAATCAACATGAGAGCAACAGAAACCATATTATGGAAGTGGGTATCAAACCAATCATCAAACTTAAATACAGCAAGCAAAGGTAAAGTAGCTACAAGAACTTTAGACCACAATTGCCAAGTTCGACGAACTTCCTGCTTGTCTTTACCCGGTTTAAAGGGATTGAGCTTGTTAAAGTAAATCACCATAACCGCTAAAATCGCACCAAGCTGAATCACGACATTAAACATAGACATAAAAGCTTCATTCTGATTTTGGTATTGGATAAACTCCTCTGCTAAAATCAAGTGACCTGTACTGGAAATCGGCAACCATTCCGTAATTCCTTCAACAATACCGAAGAAGATAGATTTTAAAATTTCAATAAGATACATAGATTACTCCTTTTTCTATCTTCCATTATAGCATATTTTTTCAGCCAGTGATAGCTCTCTTTAAAAGGCGCCGATACTGCCACCGCCTCCGCCTCCAGAGAAGCCTCCGCCAGAACTTCCACTTCCAGAAGATACGGAGTAGGTACTTGCTGTATTTGCGACACTGGCATAATGGCTCATTTGCGCGCTTGAATGATAAAACATACTATGCCAACCATAAGCTACATATAGATTGATATCTGGATTTTCCACTTGGATATGATGAACCTTCATCAAATGGCTGACCTTGTCCGCATAGCCAAATAAGGTCGCATAGACCAAGAGGCGATTCCAGACCACAATACTTTCCAATTCAGCCTGATCCAATCGTGCAATCTCACGCAACATATTTTCAAAACTGGTCCAGAGATAGTAGACTTCTGCTCCTGCTTCATTTAGGACACCATCACGATTATCTAATCGAAGCTTCCAATAATAGAAAACAGCCAAAACCAAACCTAGAAAACCAAGTATTGGCAAGAGGAGGTAAAGATAGCCATAAACATCCAAACTGTACAAGAACAAACCAAATCCGATAAATAGGGGCAGGACAGTCAAGGCACCCATACCCACTTGCAAGGCCTTTTCCCCACCAGTTAAAGGACGATAATAATCTGGGAGCCCCCAGAAGGAAACTCGACTTCTCACTCCTTCTTGCATCTGGTTCAATACTTCTTCAAAAGAAGATTTGAGCTGACGCCCCTTTGCTTGAATCCGTTTTTCATCAGAGACTTTTGCTCTACGATAAAGACTATCAGATACCTTGTAATCCGCAAACAAATTGGAAAGAGTTTCTTCTTTTTTGCCTGAAAAAGCCAGATTTAGACAGTCTTTCTCAAAGCTTGACAAGCCATCTTCTTTTACCAGCCTCAAGCCAACTGCATCTCCTTCTGAAATAATAGAAACATTCCCACGGTCTATCACATCTAACAAAGTAGCTTGAATAAGTTGGTCAAAGGTGAATTTACCTGCTCCTTTTGTTAGAGGACTCACTTCCTCCAAGGAGGTCGAGTAAACCGCCTCTGATAAAACCATAGGCTCTAATTCCATTGGTGGTTCATAAAGACGATGATTTTTGGCATATTTAACTGAAGGAGTGGTCTTTCTTCTATAAATAAAATAGAAGCAGACACTTAATAACAAGGAGATAGAAAGTATCGAAGGGAAGACCCAAGTAAGGAGTTGTTTACTTTGCTCTTTTTCTTTAACAATCGAGTCTTCTATCTTATTAAACTCTTCTAAACGATTCCCTTTCAATCCCTGATCCCTAGCGCTAGCAAAATCGGTCCGAGGCCAGTAGGCATGCAATTCAACTCCACGCTTAGCTGGAAGATTGTCCAAACGAATAGTATAATCAAGGCTACTCTTTTCAATCGTTCCCTCTCTAAAAAGTTTGCCTGTATGGAAAAAGAGTTTTTCAGCCCCCTTGTCTCCCCTTACATGAAATTCAAACTTTCCAATAGCCCCTGAACTATCTGTTAAAGGCTGCCAATTTAATTCAGCGATGTCATCATATAGAAAAAGCAAATTTTTTAAGTTCCAAACGAGGTAAACTTCAACTGTGTCGCCTTCTTGACCTGGATTATAAACTTTAACAGTATAACCATCTGCTCCTTCTATCACTTCGCTCGTAACGTCTGCTAGTTCAGCACCATTTTTCGCAGCCTGAACCTTTGGATGAGAATCAATGTCAAATCCGCTAGGCATCTTGCCAGCACGTCCAAGTCCCACGATTTGGCCCTTAAAGTCCTCCTCAAACTGATAAACTATCTTCTGTCTAAATTCTGCCGTATTATCTGCATGAATATACAAATCACCTTGATAAGAGTTTATCTTGAAATCAATGGCAAAAACAGAGAATGGCAGAAGGCAAAACAAGCCTAACACTAGTAATAAAAAAGTTTTTTTCATCAACTAAGCCCCCTTTTTATCTTTGCTATCATTATATCATTTTTTCATAAGTAAGGGCTTACCTATATTGAAAAATAGAGTTTTTTTCGATAAAATAGGAGACAGTTATTTTTTAATAGATTAGAAATAGGAGAAATCATGAAAAAAATATACTTATCTATTTTCACAAGTCTCTTACTGATGCTGGGACTTGTCAATGTTGCTCAAGCCGATGAATATTTACGCATCGGTATGGAAGCAGCATATGCCCCCTTTAACTGGACCCAGGACGATGATAGCAATGGAGCTGTCAAAATCGATGGAACCAACCAGTATGCCAATGGATACGATGTTCAAATCGCCAAGAAAATCGCTAAGGACTTAGGTAAAGAGCCTTTGGTTGTTAAAACCAAGTGGGAAGGTCTAGTCCCTGCCCTTACTTCTGGTAAGATTGACATGATTATCGCAGGTATGAGTCCAACTGCCGAACGCAAACAAGAAATTGCCTTTTCGAGCAGTTACTACACTAGCGAACCAGTTCTACTAGTCAAAAAAGATTCTGCCTACGCAAATGCTAAATCTTTGGATGACTTTAATGGTGCGAAAATCACTTCTCAACAAGGTGTCTACCTCTACGACTTGATTGCACAAATCCCAGGTGCTAAAAAAGAAACAGCAATGGGAGACTTCGCTCAAATGCGCCAAGCACTTGAGGCCGGTGTCATCGATGCCTATGTTTCTGAACGCCCTGAAGCACTGACTGCCGAAGCTGCGAACTCTAAGTTTAAGATGGTCCAAGTAGAACCAGGTTTTAAAACTGGAGAAGAAGATACAGCTATCGCCATTGGACTTCGTAAAGATGACAATCGTATTAGCCAAATCAATGCCAGCATTGAAACCATTTCAAAAGACGACCAAGTTGCCTTGATGGATCGTATGATCAAGGAACAACCTGCCGAAGCTACAACAACTGAAGAGACTAGCAGTAGTTTCTTTAGCCAAGTCGCTAAAATTCTTTCTGAGAACTGGCAACAACTCTTGCGTGGTGCTGGTATCACTCTTTTAATCTCAATCGTCGGAACCATCATAGGTCTCATTATTGGACTTGCCATTGGTGTCTTCCGTACTGCTCCTCTCTCTGAGAATAAAGCCATTTATGGCTTACAAAAACTAGTCGGCTGGATTCTCAATGTCTACATTGAAATTTTCCGTGGTACACCAATGATCGTTCAATCAATGGTTATCTACTATGGAACTGCCCAAGCTTTCGGTATCAACCTTGACCGTACACTGGCTGCTATCTTCATCGTTTCGATTAACACTGGTGCCTACATGACTGAAATCGTTCGTGGTGGTATCCTAGCAGTTGACAAGGGACAATTTGAAGCCGCGACTGCTCTTGGTATGACTCATAACCAAACCATGCGTAAGATTGTCCTACCTCAGGTAGTCCGTAACATCCTACCCGCAACTGGTAATGAATTTGTCATCAATATCAAAGATACATCTGTATTGAATGTTATCTCTGTTGTCGAACTTTATTTCTCAGGAAATACCGTGGCAACGCAAACCTATCAATACTTCCAGACATTTACAATCATCGCCGTGATTTACTTTGTCCTCACCTTCACCGTAACACGTATCCTACGCTTCATCGAACGCCGCATGGACATGGATACCTATACTACAGGTGCTAACCAAATGCAAACGGAGGATTTGAAATAATGACACAAGCAATCCTTGAAATTAAACACCTCAAAAAATCCTATGGACAAAACGAAGTGCTAAAAGACATTTCTCTGACTGTCCACAAGGGAGAGGTTATCTCTATCATCGGAAGCTCTGGAAGTGGAAAATCGACCTTCCTACGCTCCATTAACCTACTTGAAACGCCAACTGATGGACAAATCCTTTATCATGGACAAAACGTCCTCGAAAAAGGCTATGACCTCACGCAATACCGTGAAAAGTTGGGAATGGTGTTCCAATCCTTTAATCTCTTTGAAAATCTCAACGTCCTTGAAAATACAATCGTCGCTCAGACAACTGTCCTTAAGCGTGAACGTACAGAAGCTGAAAAGATTGCCAAAGAAAACCTGGAAAAGGTCGGCATGGGAGAACGCTACTGGCAAGCCAAACCAAAGCAACTCTCAGGTGGTCAAAAACAACGTGTCGCCATTGCACGCGCCCTTTCCATGAATCCTGACGCTATTCTCTTTGATGAACCAACATCAGCTCTCGATCCAGAAATGGTTGGAGAAGTCCTTAAAATCATGCAGGAACTGGCCCAAGAAGGCTTGACTATGATTGTCGTAACCCATGAAATGGAATTCGCTCGTGATGTCTCTCACCGTGTTATCTTTATGGATAAGGGTGTTATTGCTGAAGAAGGCAAACCAGAAGACCTCTTCACCAATCCTAAAGAAGACCGAACAAAAGAGTTCCTTCAACGTTATCTCAAATAAAAAGAAAAGGCTGCAGTAATTATGCAGTCTTTTTGCTGTCCTCATACTCTTCGAAAATCTCTTCAAACCACGTCAGCTCTATCTGCAACCTCAAAACAGTGTTTTGAGCAGCCTACGGCTAGCTTCCTAGTTTGCTCTTTGATTATCATTGAGTATCAAAATGAAAAGGCAGACCCTATTCAAGAATCCGCCGTTATCCAAAGATTAATCTTCAAATTTTTCATGATTTTTTTCATAGAAATCAATTAAACCTAGAGCTGTTTCAAATGAAATATTTTTTACTTTTGCACGACCCTGCGCTAGAGCAATGATAGACATTTCACGCGCATTCGTTTCCTTAGAGATACGGTAGCCTGTGATTTTCTTATCACGAACCCAGCCAACAACTGATTCTACTTTTTCAAAGTTTGACTTAGCCATGTCCTTCTCCTATTTTCTTCTTTACGATATATTATTCTATACGTTTTTATGTCTTTTGTCAATAAAAAAACATATATTCAATAAAACAAATGATTTAGTTTTTTCTTACTTCTTTTTAAAGCCGATAATATATAGGTTTTTAGTTGCTATAACCCATTAGTACGCACCCTAAAAATAATTGAATTATTAAACTTATAATTCGCAAAAATATTCATCAAGAAAAAATACCAGTTTCTCAATAGGATAAACAGGAGTCATATTCTATATCTTCATTTTAATCTATAAGTTTGTCAAAGAGAATCTTCCTTTTCTGACTATCTCATATCTATTTTATCCTTTCTATTTCCTTTGGTTCCCTTCCTGTTACTATTTAACTTTTTTAACCGGTACAATTGACTTATCTCATCAAATTTTGCATATTCTTATAACACACCGCTATTACAATCAGCATTTAGAATAGCACTTCCTAGTATTCCAAATGTTCTACTCGCCTCATATTACTGCTATCATATACTATATTCAATCAACTCACCAAATCTACCTCATAAGCATTGATTATTTTTTCTAATTCCTATTATATTTAATCAAACTTAAAATTATATATATAAAATATGGTATTCTAAAAAATAGCCCTATATATAACAAGTCATTCTTCTTTATTATTATAAACTGAAATAAAAACTAATAGGTGCTATAGTGAGTTGTAGTAGAAATAGCACGATAGATTTCCTAAGTCCATAGGAATCGCCCCCTTTCTTCACCCTCATTATAACACCTATACATCAGTTGTGCAAATAATATGATATTTTTTTATTAGTCCTCAGACAAGCATATTATAGAGCGTTTCATTACCATTTAAGTTAATATAAGCTGGATCAAAACCTTCCATTCGACGAATCAATCCTGCATAATCATGCTTATCTGCTAAAGCGATCCCGATCAATACAGGTCCTGTCCCCTTACTAGCTCGTTTGATATACTCAAAACGTGTGATATCATCGTTTGGCCCCAAGATATCATTTACAAATTCACGTAATGCTCCTGGACGCTGTGGAAAATTGACCACAAAGTAATGCTTGATCCCATCATAAATCAAGGCACGTTCTTCCATTTCTGGCATACGGTTGATATCATTATTTCCTCCAGAAATGATACAACAAATGGTTTTCCCCTTGATATATTCAGCTAAAACCTCTAGAGATGCGATACTAGCTGCTCCAGCAGGCTCTGCTACAATCCCTTGCTTAGAGTAAAGGTCAATCAAAGTTTCAGAAATCAATCCCTCATCGACACCTACCAAAGTTTGAACATGTTGACGAGTTGCCTCATAAGTCAACTGACCTACCTTTTGTACGGCAATCCCATCTGCAAATTTGTCAATTTCCTTGAGCTTAACAGGTCCACCAGCTTCAAAGGCAGCCTTCATGGAACGTGCTCCATTCGCCTCTACCCCAATGACTTCAATTTCTGGACTTGTTTCCTTGATATAGGTAGAAACCCCAGCAATGAGACCGCCACCACCAACAGGAACCAAGACAGCATCAAAATCAATCGATTCTTTTCGAGCTTCTTCTAAAATCTCATAAGCAACTGTCCCTTGACCAGCTTGAACATGGGCATCGTCAAAAGGATCAATAAAGGTACGATTTTCAGAGACTGTAAATTCTTGAGCTGCTTTAGCTGAAGCATCAAAGGTATCTCCAACTAGTTTAATGGTCACGAAATCCCCACCAAAAAAGCGAACTTGACCAATCTTTTGTTGCGGAGTAGTAATGGGCATAAAAATAGTAGCAGGAATTTTCATTTCATTACAAGTATAGGCAACTCCCTGCGCATGATTTCCCGCAGAAGCACAGACTACCCCACGCTCACGCTCTTCCTTGCTGAGCTGAGAAATAGCATAATAGGCACCACGAATTTTAAAGGAACGAACACGTTGGGCATTCTCCTTTTTCAAATAAATCTTAGCACCATACTTCTCCGATAAATAATGGTCATAATCCAGTGGGGTATTAACAACCACACCATTCAAGACCTTATGAGCCTTGATGATATCTTTTGAATTTAACATATAAAACCTCTTTTTCTATAAAAAACAGTCACTAATGACTGTTTTTTTAGTTATTCATCTCCAAAAACTTCAGCAACACTTTCATGATATTTATGAGCCATACGAATTGAAAACTCTTTAGGAAGTTCATAACGATTTGTGGAAATCCAATCATATAACCATTCTGCCAAACTTTCTTCACTATCATTACGATGGAAGATAAAATAGTTTAAAATTTCTTTATATTCTACATCATTCAAATCCAGCGTGTCTACAAATTGACTATGAGGAACAAAATTAGAATCTAATTTTCTTAGTTGATCTGTCAATTCTCCCAATTGTAAATCCAACTGAAAAAATAATTTTTGCAGTTGCCTATCAGTTTCATCACATCCTGTCTTGATAGAAAACAAATTGGTAATATTCATATGATTTCAATCCCTAAATAAGTATATCTAATATCCTACGAATAGCTGAAGCTACTATTTTAGCAAAATTCTTTGCTTTCTAATTAGTTATAGATTTTAAATGCATCATCGTCGTTTTTACCAACGAATGGCATTGCTTTACGCAATTCTGCACCAACTTTTTCAATTTCAAGGTTAGCTGCTTGTTCACGGTAAGCAGTCAATTTTGGACGTCCAGCTTTATAGTCATTTACAAAGTCATTTGCAAATTTACCATTTTGGATGTCTGCTAAGACAGCCTTCATATTTTCTTTAACTTGTTCAGTGATTACACGTGGACCTGATACATAGTCACCGTATTCAGCAGTGTTTGAAATAGATTGACGCATTTTCTTGAATCCACCTTCGTAGATCAAGTCAACGATCAATTTCATTTCGTGAAGAACTTCAAAGTAAGCCAATTCTGGAGCGTAACCTGCTTCTGTCAAGACTTCGAAACCTGCTTCGATAAGGGCAGTCAAACCACCGCAAAGTACAGCTTGTTCACCAAACAAATCTTCTTCAGTTTCTTCTTTGTATGTTGTTTCAAGAAGACCTACACGAGCTGCTCCAACACCTTTACACCAGTCCATAGCAATGTTTTTCGCATTTCCTGTTGCATCTTGGTATACTGCGTAAAGAGCTGGTACACCAAATCCTTCTTCGTAAGTACGACGTACCAAGTGTCCTGGTCCTTTAGGAGCACACATGAAGACATCTACATCTGCAGGAACTTTGATAAATTCAAAATGGATGTTGAAACCATGGGCAAATCCAACTGCGTTTCCAGCTTCCAAGTTTGGAGCGATTTCTGCTTCGTACAATTCTTGTTGGATTTCGTCTGGTGCCAAAATCATGATAACATCAGCCAATTTAGTTGCTGCTGCTACTGTGTAAGTGTCAAATCCATCTTCTTTTGCTTTATCAAAAGATTTACCTGGACGTACACCGATGATGACATCGCGACCTGAGTCACGCAAGTTTTGAGCATGCGCATGTCCTTGTGAACCATAACCGATAACGGCGATTTTTTTACCGTCAAGTGCTGCTACTTTAACATCTTTTTCGTATTCCATTTGAACTGCCATAGTTTTTCTCTCTTTTCTATTATTTATTGCCTTTTAGGCTGGTTTAACAAATTTAAGTTGGATTTTTAATCGCGGGTAAATCCAGTTGCACCCGTACGAGCGATATTGCGAATACCATATGGTCGAATGACTCGCAATAAGGCTTCGCTCTTTTCAGCATTTCCTGTCATCTGAATGGTAATTGAGCTTGGTGCTACGTCTACCACCGTTGCGCGGAAAGGTTGAATAATCGCTAGAATCTCAGCTCGCTTCTCAGCTGGCGCTGACATCTTAACCAAAATCACCTCGCGCTCCAAATGAGGCTTGTCTGTAATATCACGAATGCGAATCACATCAATCTGACGATTGAGCTGCTTAATAATTTGCTCCACTTCATCATGTGAAGCTACATCAATAATAATGGTGATACGCGATACATTCGGATCTTCTGTTGCTCCAACAGAGATGCTTTCGATATTAACCTGACGACGAGACAGAACGCCAGTAAAGCGATTGAGGACTCCTGAACGATTTTGTAGTTTTGCTGTTAACATTCTACGCATGGAACTTCACCCCCAACATCTCATGATTACTCTTACCAGCTGGTACCATTGGTAACACCTGTTCCTTACGAGAAATATCTACCTCGATTAGCATAGGAACATCCTCAGTGATGACTTCAAGGTCTTGAGCCAAGGTCTCAGGATTATCAAACTTATAGTTTTTAATGCCATAAGCCTGCGCCATCAATTGGAAATCAGGAAGGGTATCAAAGACTGACTCAGATGTTCTACCTTCATAGAAGGACTCCTGCCACTGACGAACCATTCCAAGTGAGTGGTTGTTCAGCATAACCACCTTGATTGGCACCTTGTAAATGTTCAAAATCGCCAATTCCTGATTAGTCATTTGGAAACCACCATCCCCAACGAACAAGACTACTTCCTTATCTGGGTTAGCAATTTTGGCACCGATTGCTGCTGGAATTCCGAATCCCATCGTTCCCAAACCGCCTGAAGTCACTAACTGACGTTCATTTTGGTAGGGATAATACTGAGCTGTCCACATTTGGTGTTGACCAACGTCTGTTACTACAATGGCATCTCCATTCGTCAATTCACCAATTCGTTCAATAACAGCTTGCGGCTGAACCACACGTTCTTTCTTATCATAAGAACGAACACGGTTCTTGTCTTTTGTTACTTTCTCAATCCATTTCTCAGTATTGTTACGAACTATTGGTTCGGCCAGCAACATTTGCAAGGCTTTCTTAGCATCTCCAACTACAGGAATATCTGCACCGATAATCTTGCCAATCTCGGCTGGGTCAATATCAATGTGAGCAACCTTAGCATTCTTAGCGAAGGTCTTAGGATTTCCTGTCAAGCGGTCATCGAAACGGCAACCGATACTAATCATAAAGTCTGCTTCCGTCATGGCAATATTAGCTGCAAATGATCCGTGCATGCCTCCCATTCCAAGGAAGAGCGGATGACTCGTTGCAATCGTTCCTTGTCCCAAAAGACTGGTTACCACTGGAATTTGATAGCGCTCTGCAAATTCATTTAATTCTGCAGCAGCTTCAGCATAACTAATTCCACCACCAGCTAGCAAGACTGGCTTTTTAGCCTTGGATAATTGCTTCAAGATTTTCTTGATTTGCATATCATTCGGCTCAAGAGTCGGTTGATAACTTGGTAGATTCACTTCTGGTGAATAGATGAAATCTGTTTCCAAAGCAGATACGTCTTTAGGTAGGTCAATGACGACTGGCCCTGGGCGACCTGTAGTTGCGATATGAACAGCTTCCGTAATAATTCGAGGAATATCAGCTGTCTCACGAACTTGGTAATTGTACTTAGTGATTGGCATGGTAATTCCCACAATGTCTGCCTCCTGAAAGGCATCCTTCCCAATACCTGCTCGCGCCACCTGACCTGTAAAGACCAAAAGGGGAACGCTATCGCTCATGGCATCTGCAATCCCTGTAATGGCATTTGTTGCTCCCGGTCCGCTAGTGACGACGGCAACACCCAACTTTCCAGTTGATTTGGCATAACCTTCAGCTTCATGCAAACAACCTTGCTCATGGCGTCCTAGAATGTGGCGAATGCCTTTAAAATTATATATCGCATCATAAAAAGGCAAGACTGCACCACCAGGATAACCAAAGATGGTATCAATTCCTAAATCACGAAGTGTTTCCAAAACTAGGTCCGACCCCGTCTTAGGAGATTCTAAACTGATTTTCTCCATTGTTCCCCTTTCTCTTCTCTTAAAAATAACTTGTTACTATCATACCACTTTTTCAAAATTTTTCAAGACAAAAGAAGAAATTTTCTGAATTTTCTATTTTAACGTTTATTTATGAATGTTATTTTTGTTTTTATTAAAAAGATACCGATTTCATTTACTAAAAAAGAAAAAAGAACTGATTTCTCAGTTCCTCATTAATCTTATTCTACACTAAATAGGTATGGGTAAACTGGTTGTTGACCTTGGTGAATCTCGACTTCAACGTCTTCGAATTCTTCTGCGATTTCTTGAGCAATTTCATTGGCAAGTTCTTCGCTTCCGTCTTCACCGACATAGAAGGTTACGATTTCACTATCTTCATCCAACATATGTTTCAATGTTTCTGTCAAGGTTTGGTGCATGTCAGGGTTTGACACGAGAATTTTCCCATCAACCATACCAAGATTATCATTTTCATGGATTTCTAAGCCATCAATGGTTGTATCACGCACAGCTGTTGTGACGCTTCCGCTAACGACATCGCTAAGAGCTGCAGTCATACGCTCTTGGTTTTCTTCGATGGACTTGCTTGAATCAAAGGCAAGAAGACTTGTCAAACCTTGAGGGAGAGTGCGAGCTTCCACCACTACTGCTGGTTGCTCCAAAACTTCTGCTGCAGATTGAGCTGCCATGAAGATATTTTTGTTGTTTGGTAGGAAGATAATGTTACGGGCATTGACCTGTTCAACAGCCTTGATAAAGTCTTCTGTTGAAGGGTTCATGGTTTGACCACCTTCGATAACATAATCCACACCTTGAGAACGGAAGATATCTGCTAGACCTTTACCAGCCACTACAGCAATCAAAGCATACTCTTTTTCTTCAGCAGGCTTGCTAACTTGAGCAACTTCTTTCTCAACCTGTGCTTCGTGTTGGTTACGCATATTGTCAACTTTTACCTTGACCAAGCTACCATATTTGAGACCTTCTTGCATAACAAGTCCTGGATCTTCTGTATGGACATGGACTTTGACAATTTCATCATCGTTAACAACGAGGAGAGAATCCCCAAGCTCATTCAAGTAGTTACGAAATTCGTCGTAGTCAAAATCTTTGGCATAGGTTGGACCTTGCTTAAGAGCTACCATGATTTCAGTACAGTAACCAAACGTGATATCCTCAGTCGCTACGTGACCAGCCACAGACTTATGATGCTCTGCATTGATCATTTCACTCATGTTGGCCGGAGTCGCTACAAAGTCCTCAGATGCAATATATTCACCAGTAAGGGCTGAAAGGAAACCTTCATAGATGAAGACCAGTCCTTGACCACCCGAGTCCACAACACCAACTTCCTTCAATACTGGAAGCATGTCTGGTGTTTTAGCTAGAGCTGTTTTAGCACCTTCCAAGGCTGCGCGCATGACTTCAACAGCATCATCTGTTTGCTCAGCCTTTTTCTTAGCACCGATAGCAGCACCACGAGAAACTGTCAAAATCGTTCCTTCAACTGGTTTCATAACGGCCTTATAGGCAACTTCCACACCTGATTGGAAGGCAAGGGCCAAGTCTTGACCTGTTAACTCGTCTTTGTCCTTGATAGCTTGTGAAAATCCACGGAAAAGCTGAGACGTAATAACTCCTGAGTTCCCACGCGCACCCATCAAAAGACCTTTGGCAAGAATGCTCGCTACCTCTCCAACTGTAGAAGCTGGCTTGTCTGCAACTTCTTTAGCACCATTTTCAATGGTCATTCCCATATTTGTTCCAGTATCTCCATCTGGAACTGGAAAGACGTTTAATGAATTGACATATTCAGCTTGCTTATTCAAGCGAGTTGATGCAGCCTGCACCATTTCTTGAAATAAGCTAGTAGTAATTTTTGACACGGTTATTCTCCTACAACTTTGATATTTTGAATGTAGACATTTACAGTCTGAGCAGTAATTCCAAGCTGATTTTCCAAGCTAAAACGAACACGCTCTTGAATGTTTTTTGACACTTCGCTAATCTTTGTTCCGTAGCTCAACACGGTATATACATCAACTGCAATACTGCCATCTTCGGCCGCCTTTACGACGACACCTTTGGAATAATTTTCCTTACCTAGAAGGGCTTGGAAATTATCTTTGAGGGCATTTTTACTAGCCATACCGACCACACCAAAAATCTCAGTTGCTGCTCCACCTACGACGGTTGCAATCACTTCATCTGTTAGTTCGATTTGACCATCTTTTGTATTAATTTTTACAGTCATCCTTTTTACCTCAACTAGTTGATACTCTATTTTATCATATTTCAGCCCAAGTGTAAAAGCAGAATACTGTATCAGCGGATATTTACTCTA